>VBFR01000196.1 GCA_005889345.1 Chloroflexota bacterium | reverse complement strand
GCTGGTGCGGCCGGCGCCAAATCGCCCTCGTCATCGATGCGCAGCGCCGGCTCTTGATCGAAAACGGCGTTGCTCGCGGACACGGGGATAGGGAGCGGAGTAGCCTCGAGTGCAGGCGCCGGCGCAGGTGCCGGCGCCGGCTCCGGTTGCGGCTCGCGATCCCAGTCGGTGAAGTCGACCTGCTGATGCGAATCGACCGGCACTTCGCGCAAGGGCGGCTCCGCGGCCTCGACGGCCTCGACAGGCTCGATCTCTTCGGGCTGCTCAGTCAAAGTTGGGTAGAGCGGCTCGGGCACAGGAGACAACGGCATAGGATGGTCCTGCAAGGGCTCATCCCTGAAGATCTCGCGTTCCAGCTCGGTCAACAGGTCTGGGATGCTGCTGACTTCCGGTCGCACCGCGGGCGGCAGGTCGTGGGGCGCGGGCACCATCGGCGCCGGAGCTGCGGCTGCCAGCTCAAAGGATCGCGTGCCTCCCTGGCTCCGCAAGCGATCCGGGATGGAGAGCGCGAAGGCCTGGTCCATCGCCGCCGAGCCGACCGTCGCGCTTGGCAGCCGGCCGACGCGCAAGAGCATCTCGCGGAAATCCTCGACCCGCTCGCGACAGGCCTCGCAGCGGCGCAAGTGGTCACGGGCCCATTCGAGATCCTTTCCATCGAGCCGGTCATCGAGCACCGCACTCGGTGAAATCCGCGTGCAGCGATTTCGATCAAAACTTGATGTAGTCATAGATCTCCCCCAGCTCGGCACGGCTGCGGTCCAGCGCGTGGACCAGCTTTCGCGGGGCCACGTCGACCACGTCGGCGAGCTCGTCGTACGAGAGCTTCACGAAGTCGCGAAGCAGGATCATGGCACGCGCGTCGAAGGGGAGGGCGGTCAGCGCACGCTGCACGGTGTCGCGTCGCAGCGCCCGGCGCGCTTCGGGCTGGGGGAAGTCCTCGAGGTTGACCTGGGCGGCGCGCTGGCGCCGAAACCAGCGGCGCGGTCGCAGCACCGAACGGCTGAGCTCGGTGGCAGCACGAAATACGCTGGCGCGGTCGAGTCCGGCGTCACCGGGGCGCTGCCGGAGGCCATCGGCAACCTGGCGATAAGCGGCGCAGGTAATCGCGGCGGCGCCGTCGATGTCATCGATGAGACGGGCCACGTAGTTCAGGACGAGGGGGAAGTCCGAATAGAACTCGCGTTCTACGGACGCCGCCCGCGACTGTAAGGCCGGCGCTTCGACGTGTACCTGATCCATTACTGGGACGGAGAGCGGATGCGTGCAGTCTAGTCAGGCGGCACCAATTCGTCAACTCGGAGTGACGCGCGGGACTGAATTCAACTCGAATTGACCAGTTCGACGAGGTCCCCGAGCGCGTACAGCGCGGCAAGCTTGTCCCGCTCCGAGCCAAAGAGGGCCAGCGGCATGCCGATGTCGGCCACGAAGACCCTGCCCGCGTTCGAGGCACCCGCCAGTCCCGCCTTGGGGGCCGCCAGCGTGACGGTCGCCGCCGCGCGCACGGCGGTATTGGCACCCATGCCGGTGTCCGCGTCCATCCCCGAGGGCACGTCGATGGCCACGATCGGGCGCCCCGTGGCGTTCATCGCCGCGATGATGGCCGGGGCAGGGTCGCGCAGCGGCAGACGGATCCCGGTGCCAAACAATCCATCGATCAGCACGTCGGCCGATGCACCGATGCCCTGCGGGGCTTCGGTGATGGGAATGCCGAGGCACCGGATGGTGAGTGCGTGACGGCCGGCGAGGCTGTTCGCGTCCCGCGAGGGGACGATCGACGCGTTCACGATCGCCCCACGCTGCAACAGGAAGCGGGCCGCGACCAGCGCATCGCCACCGTTATTGCCCGACCCGGCGACGACGGTGACGCGTTTATTCTGGATGCCGTCCAGGAACGCGTCGACGAACCTGGCGACCTGCCAGCCAGCGACTTCCATCAGCTGCAGCGGCTCGATCCCGAATGTCGACGCGGCCTCGGCGTCGGCCCGGCGGAGCGCGGCCGAGGAGACCGAGCCCACCTGGTCCCTTAAGACCGCCGGCCAACTCACGTGACGAGCAGCGTTTCGCCGGGAGCGACGTGCAGGCGCGTGGCGGCCGATCCCTCGCGCAAGGCAAACTCGATCCGGCCGCTGCTTCCCACCAGGGCAACCAGCTCGTTGGGCTGGGCGTCCTCATAGGTCTCCACCGTCCGGACGCGCATCCCGTTGGCCTGCTTGATGCGCGCCAGCGCGCGAAGCGGCAGGTTGCTGATGACGTTCCCAAAATGATCACAATGCAGCGCCTGCGCCCGCCACGCCTCGCCGACCTTCGACGCCCAGGCATCGGGTAGGCGCAGCGGCTCAGCCCGGTGCGGACGGCCAACCTCAGGGAGCGTGGCGCCCGCGGCGAGCTTCGCTGCCACTGGAGCGAACACATCGCGCCCATGAAAGGTCGGTGCGGCCTCCGGTGGCGTGGCCAGATCCACGGTCTCACTGATCGGATCGTTGAGAAACGTGAAGAGGCCGTTATCGGGTCCGAGGAAGTAATGGTCGGACGTCTTGAAGGCGATCGCGCGGCGATCGGTTCCGACGCCGGGATCGACCACGGCGAGGTGGACTGTTCCGGGTGGAAAGCTGCGCCAGGCGCTATCGAGGAGGAACGCGCCCTGGAGCACGGCAAACGGCCGCACGCCGTGGGTGATGTCGACCACCGACGCCTTGGCGTGCGCGGAGAGGATGGCGCCCTTCATGGCGCCGACGTACGCGTCGTCCAGCCCGAAGTCGGTCAGCAGCGTCACGATGCCGCTCGGCTTCATGCCGCCATGCTATCCGCTGGCAACCGGTTCGGCACAAAAAAAGAGCCGCCCGACGGGGCGGCTCCTTCTTCAGCCTCTACGACCTAGTAGTCCGGCATCGATGGCGCGGGCGCGGCCTGCTTCTTCTCCGGGATGTCGGAGACGAGTGCCTCGGTCGTCAGCAGCATGGCGGCGATACTGGCCGCGTTCTGCAGCGCCGAGCGGGTGACCTTGGTCGGGTCGATGATCCCGGCCTTGACCATGTCGGTGTACTCGCCCTTGTTGGCATCGAAGCCCTGGCCCTTCGGCAGGTTCCTGACCTTCTCCACCACGACGGAGCCTTCCCAGCCGGCATTGTTGACGATCTGGCGCAGCGGCTCCTCGAGCGCGCGGCGGACCAGCGCGACGCCGGTCGCCTCATCGCCCTCGAGCTTGAGGCTGTCGAGTGACTTCTGGGCGTGCACCAGGACGGCGCCACCGCCGGGCACGATGCCCTCCTCGACCGCGGCCCGGGTGGCCGACACAGCGTCCTCCATCCGGTGCTTCTTCTCCTTGAGCTCGGTCTCGGTCGCGGCGCCGACCTTGATGACGGCGACGCCGCCGGCCAGCTTGGCCAGCCGCTCCTGGAGCTTTTCCTTGTCCCAATCCGAGGTGGTCTTCTCGATCTCGGCCTTGATCTGGTTGATGCGCCCCTTGATCTGGTCGGCCTTCCCGGCACCTTCGACGATCGTGGTGTCGTCCTTGGTGATGGTCACGCGGCGGGCCTTCCCCAGCTGGCTGAGCTGCACCGAGTCGAGCTTGAGCCCGAGCTCCTCCGAGATCACCTGGCCACCGGTGAGGATGGCGAGGTCTTCGAGCATGGCCTTGCGGCGGTCACCAAAGCCCGGCGCCTTGACGGCGACGGCGGTGAAGGTGCCGCGCAGCTTGTTGACGATCAGGGTGGCCTGCGCCTCGCCTTCGACGTCTTCGGCAATGATCAGCAGCGGCTTGCCGCTCTGCACGACCTTTTCGAGCACCGGCAGAAGGTCGGCGATGGCCGAGATCTTCTTGTCGGTGATCAGGATGAATGGATCCTCGAGGACCGCTTCCATCCGCGTCGCGTCGGTGACCATGTAGGGCGAGATGTAGCCCTTGTCGAACTGCATCCCGTCGACGAGCTTGAGCTCGTCCTCGATCCCACGGGATTCCTCGACGGTGATGACCCCGTCTTTCCCGACCTTCTCCATCGCGTTGGCGACCATGTCGCCAATCTTCGGGTCGCCTGACGAGATCGTCGCCACCTGGGCGATCTTCTCGCGATCGGAGATCTGGACCGACTGCTCCTTGATGGCCTTGACGACTTCGTCGACGGCCTTCTGGATGCCGATTTTCAGCAGCATCGGATTGGCGCCGGCGGTAACGTTGCGCAGCCCCTCGCCGATGATCGCCGCGGCCAGCACCACCGAGGTCGTCGTGCCGTCGCCGGCGACATCGTTCGTCTTGCTCGCGACTTCTTTGACGAGCTGGGCGCCCATGTTCTCGAAGGCGTCCTCCAGCTCGATCTCCTTCGCAATCGTGACGCCGTCGTTCGTGATCGTCGGGGAGCCGAACTTTTTGTCGAGTACGACGTTGCGGCCCTTGGGGCCGATGGTAATTCGAACGGCGTCCGCGACCTTGTCGACGCCGCGCTTCAGGGCCGAACGGGCCTCGGCGTCGTATGCCAGTTGTTTCGCCATTGATCGTCCTCCTTCCTACGAATGATTAGTGAGCAAACAGCCAGTATTGCGAGGCGGTAAGCACCCAAGATTTTAGCACTCTGGAGCGGCGAGTGCTAGCAATCGACCCGCTCGAGCGCCAGCCGGAGAGGGCCTCGGTAGAATGAGGGCGGTCGCCTGCGGCCCTCCCATGAGTATTCCTGACTCCACCCCCACGGGCCGACGCGTCGGCCGGGCGATGGCCTGGGGGGTCGCGATCGGCGTCGGCGCCGTGGTGCTCCGGGAGCTGGTTCGGCCCCGCGAGCAGCCGGCCCGCCTCATCGATTGGGAACGGGTCGAGGAGATCGCCCTGGCCCGCTGCGGCGAGCCGCGCGACTTGCCGGCTGAGCCGACAACGGCGGAAACCTACCAGCAAATTGCCGCCCACCTGGAACCCCTACTCGCCGAGGCGCTCGGCCCCGGTACGGCGGCATCCGGCAGCCGGGTGTATCCGGGCCTGGCCGCCGTCGGCCGCCGGCAGTGGGTGCGCTTTAACATCCGCATCTTTCGGCAGATGTTCGAGCCGCTCGAGGGGCTGCAACAGCTCATCCCTGGTTCGCTGATGCTGAGCCTCGGCCAGAAGGGCCTGACCCGGTATCTCGGTCTGATGCTCGGGCTGCTGGCCCGCCGGGTGTTGGGGCAGTACGATCCCGCCCTGCTGGGCAGGGAGCCGGTGGAAACCACCTCGCTCATCTTGGTGGAACCGAATGTCCAGGCCTGGGCCCAGAAGGACAAACTCCCCATCGACGAGCTTCGACGCTGGCTGGCCATGCACGAGATGACGCATGCCTGGGAGTTCAAAGCCCACCCCTGGCTGCAGGCATACCTGGAAGGGCTGCTCAAGGAGGTGCTGGTCGGCCGCCTCGCTGACGGGCGCCGACCGACACGCCTGGAGTTGATCCGCACCCTGACCGTCGGGGTTGGTCAGCAGTGGAAGGCGATCGCCAAGCTGCAGGCGGTGATGAGCCTGCTCGAGGGGTACAGCAACCTGGTCATGAACGAAGTTGGGCGGCGCGAGCTCCCCCACTTCGCCTTGCTGGAAGGGGCCTACCGCCGTCGCCAGGAGCAGCGAACGCCACTCGAGCGAGCCTTCCTCCGCCTCACGGGGCTGGAGATGAAGATGCGTCAGTACGTCATCGGCGAGCGGTTCTGCCGCGAGGTCCGCGACGCGGGTGGGAAGGAACTGCTGGCCCGCGTCTGGGAAGGACCGGAGTGGCTGCCGACGATGGCGGAAATCCAGCGGCCGCCGCTCTACATCGAGCGCGCCAGGCTGCGGTGAAAACGGCGGCCGCGGTGGCCGGTGCGCTCCTCCTCGCCGCCTGCGGCTCGTCAGCGGGTTCCGGTTCATCCGCGGGCAGCCCTTCGCCCGGCAGCTCGACGCTACAGGCGGTGGTGGCGGCGTCCGAACTGGTCGTCGGCAAGCAGCAGCGGGTCCCGATCGGGATCACCGATCACAACACCCCGGTGAGTGACGCCACGGTGCACGTCCGCTCCTTCGTCCTCAACGGCACCACCGGCACCTTCAAAGGGGAGTCCGACGCGCCTTTCAAGGGCGAGGGTTTGCAGGGCGCCGGCACGTATGTCGCGCACCTGGACTTCGATAAAGCCGGCGACTGGGGGGTGGAGGTCTCGGCCTCCCGGCCGAACGGGGTGCGAACGACCGCCCGACTGCCCATGAACGTGCTGGCCCTGCCCGTCGTGCCGGGGGTCGGCCAGCCGGCGCCGCTGACGCACAACCCGACCGCCAAGGACGTCGCCGATGTCGAGACAATCGACACGGGGCGACCGCCCGACGACATGCACCAGATCTCGATCGCCGACGCCATCCAGCAGCACCGGCCGGCCTTCGTCGTCTTCGCGTCGCCGGCCTTCTGCACCAGCAGGACCTGCGGGCCCGAGATCAAGGCGGTCCAGGCGCTCGAGCCAGCGTACCGGGACCGGCTGGCCTTCATCCACGTCGAGATCTACCGGGATTACAAGCCGGACCATTCCAAACGGCAACTGGCCCAGGCGGTCGTCGACTGGCGGCTGCAGACCGAGCCGTGAGTGTTCTTGATCAATTCGCAGGGCGTGATCCAATCCCGCTTCGAGGGAGCAACTGCCAGCGACGAGCTGAAAGCCGCGATCGACCAGCTCCTCCACTGACAACGATCCGCTTTACATGTCCTTACACCGCCGTCGGCGGTCTGTTGCCTGGCGACAACCCGATCGGTGGTACGGTCGCGGCGACATGGCTGACATGATGTTCGATCTAGTTTGCCAGCACTGCGGCCGCCGGGAGCAACGGCGCTGGGAGACGCGAAAGAGCGTGACGGTGACGTTCTGTCCAACGTGCAAGCGCGGCATGTCGGTGGTCGGCATCGCCTTCTTCGTGCCCAGCCAGCGCGGGCAAGCAGCCGCCGCCTAGCGCGGCCGGCGCTTTACTCGACCTCGATCAGCAGCTGGCCTTCCTGAACCGTCTGGCCTTCCTTGACATGAATCTTCGCCACCCGTCCGGCGCTCGGGGCGTTCACCGGGATCTCCATCTTCATCGACTCCAGGATCATCATGGTCTCGTCGGCTCGGACCTGCTGCCCTTCGCGGACCACGATCTTCCATAGGTTGCCCGCCAACTCGGCCTTGATCTGCACGCGCCCGATTCTCTCACGGGCAACTCGGGTAATATGTCGACGGTTTGCGCAAGAAACGTAGCTATCCGAAGAAACGCGGCGGTCCCACCACGCTGCGGCCCGGCATCGACACGCTCGAGGTCAAGGAGACCCCGGCCGGCAAAGAAGAGACGATCGAGATGGACGCCGAGGTGGTCGAGCCGCTGCCCAACGCGATGTTCAAGGTCAAGCTGCAGACCGGGCAGACGATCCTCGCGTATACGTCGGGGAAGATGCGCAAGTTCTACATCCGGATCCTGATCGGCGACCGGGTCCGGGTCGAGCTGTCCCCCTACGACCTGACGCGCGGGCGAATTACCTTCCGCTACAAGTAGGGGAGAATATCGCCAGGGATGGCCTGGCTCTACCTCTTGATCCTGCTGGTGCTGGCCGCCGCCCTGATTGGCGCTTACCGCCTGTTGGGCACGCCCTCGCGCCTCGCCCCGCGCGACTACGACGTCGTCCTCGAGGACATTCGGACCAGCGTCGAGCGAGCCGCCGTCCGGCTGCACCAGTCCCTGGACGCTGCACCAGGAGGGTCGCTGGAGGACGAGGCGATCGCGGCCCGCAAGATCTTCCAGACCGGCTACTACCAGACGCTGAGGCTGCGCCCCGCCAGTGGACCGGACCTGGCGGCTGAAGCCCGGTCCGCGATCGGCCGGGCCTGCGAGGCCTACGAGTGGGCCAGCCGGATGCTCGGCAGCGAGAGCGTCAATAACCCGCTCGTGCTCGATGCGGCTCGGCGCCTGATGGATGCGGGAGACGCCATCCTCACGCAGGTCGAGCGGAAGCTGCCGGCGATGCCGGACGTGCCTCGCGGAAGTAGCGCACCGTAGCGTCGAGGCCGGCGTCAAGACTGGTTTTCGGTTTCCAGCCCAACGCATGCTCGATTTTCCGAGCGTCGACTACCGAGCGCCGCTGCTCCCCGGCCAGGGGCTGGCCGTGCTCCTCCGGCTGGTTGCTGCCGGTGAGACGTTTCAGCTTCTGGAAGATGGTGTTGATATCGGTCTCGATGCCGGTGCCAACGTTGAATGACCCGACGGCATCGGAGCCGATTGCGCGGGCGTTCGCGTCCGCGACGTCCCCCACGTAAACGAAATCGCGCGTCTGCTTGCCGTCGCCGTTGATGCGGGTCGTCTCACCGCTCAGGAGGCGCCGCGTGAAGATGGCGACGACGCCTGCCTCGCCGTGCGGGTCCTGTCGCGGCCCGTAGACATTGGCATAGCGAAGAGCGGCGTAGGACAAGCCGTGCAGGGCGTTGAAGGTTCGCAGGTAGACCTCAGCCGACAACTTCGCGGCGCCGTAGGGCGAGACCGGCAGGGTCGGGTAGTCCTCCGGGGTGGGCGTCACGTCGGCATCGCCATAGACGGCACCACCGGTGGAGGCGAAGAGGAAGCGGCGCACGCCGTGATCCACGCTGGCCTGCAGCAAGGCGGCGGTCCCCAACACATTGACGCTGGCGTCGAAGACCGGGTCCTCGACGGAGCGGCGGACGCTGGCCTGCGCCGCCTGGTGGACGACGGCCTCGGGCTGCTCGATCCGAAACAGTTCGTCGATCCAGGGCGAGTGCAGATCCATCTGGTAGAAGCGGGCATCCGGTTGCAGATGCTCGACGTGCCCGGTCGAGAGGTCGTCGAGGATGACCACGTCGTGGCCGTCGGCCACGAGCCGGTCGGCGACGTGCGATCCGATGAAGCCCGCCCCGCCCGTGACGAGGACCTTCAACGCCGGTGACTCAGCAGGAAGACGACCAGCCCGACGGCGATCAGGCTCCAGTAGCTGATCAGGCGGTCGAGGATCGCGACGGAGAGCGCCTGGGACGCATTCAGACCGAAGAAGACCAGCACGGCGATGATCCCGCCTTCGACCAGGACCAGCCCGCCGGGCAGTGCGGGGATGGTGGTGAGCAAGGAGGCGACCAGGGCGATGAACATGATCTGGGCCAGACTGAGGGAGATGTGCAGCGGCAGCGCCTGCACCACGAGGAAGAGTCGGGCAGACTCCGCCATCCAGACCAGGACGGTGAGGCCGAGGAGGAGTGGAAGCCGGCCGGCAAACGCACTCAGCAGCCCATGCTTGAAGCGGGTGGCTCGCTCGCGAAGGCGCTCGGGAAGAAAGCGTGACAGCCGGCCCTCGCTGTAGCGGATGACGAGCAGACCGGCGATCAGGCCGGCGGCGATCAGCAGCCCCACGATGAAGGCGGGGACGAAGCGCTCGGGCACCTGGGCGCGGAAGCTGATCAGTCCGCTGACCACCAGCAGGCTCATCAGTACCAGGAAGTCCAGCGCGCGCTCGCTGAAGATCGTGCCGAGGCCCTTCGAGCCGGAGACCTCCGTCTTCTGCCGCAGCAGATAGGCGCGATAGAAGTCGCCCATTTTCGCCGGGAGGACGCAGTTGGCGAACCAGGCGAGGATGATGATGTGGAACAGTTCGCCGAATTGATTTCGCTCCCCGGTGTTGCGAAGCAGGATTTCCCAGCGGACGGTGCGGACGACGAAGGAGAAGTAGAAGGCGGCGAAGGCCAGCGCGTAGAGGAACAGGTTCGTCTGGCTGATCGCCCGCAGGCTCTGGCCGTAGTCCAGCTGGACGTGGGTCAGCACGACGAAGAGGACGACGGCCAGGATTGCGAACGAAATCAGGGTGCGAGGATCGAGGAGCCGCTCGCGAAGCGCGGACCGCGGGGCCGCCGCCTGCGGCGGGACGGCCGCCGGTTCCATCTCGGGTTTCAACATATCAGGGACCGGGCGCCGCGATCTCGTTATTCGGCGATCTTGCGGCGGCGGAGGATCCTCTCGAGTAACGGCATCTTGTGCCGTGGCTTGCCCGCCGGGCCGTACTGCCGCCGAACCTGCTCCTGCTCCCGCGCCTCCAGGATGCGCGGCACCCAGTCCGATTCGAGCATCGCCGGCTCGCCGCCCTCCCAGGTCTTGAGATAGAAGATCCCTTTCAGGGCCGTGAACGGGATCGCGAGGTCCTTCACCTCGCTCTGGTCGGGCGAGACCAGGGAGAGGGTGACGCCGTAGCGTGACGTCCGCAGCTGGCGGTCGCTGTAGCCGCGCAACACCTCGTGGTCGACGAAGTGGATCGCGATGCGTTGATAGCGGGCGATGTCGACCGCCGCTGACGGCGCACGCGAGTCGAGAAGGACGTACTTGAGGCTGCTGAGTGGGACGAAGGCGCCCCGGTTGTTGGTCCCGAGGTTGTGGACCCGGGTCTCCACGACCGGCGTGTCCAGTTCCCGCTTCGGCGGGTCACCGTGCAAGGTCTCGCCGTCGAGGAAACAGTAGATGGCGTGCGCCACGCTCCCCGAATTGTAAGGCGTTACTTGACCAGGTACGCGTAGCCGCGGAATTGCGGCGCGTAGGCCTGGTTGTACTGCACCAGCCGGCCGGCCAGGTTGTCGTGGTAGCCCCCGGTGCAGCCCGGCGTGCCAGGCGTGCCGTTCGGAACGCTCGCAATGATCGTGGGCTCGTTCGCGATGTTCCCACCCATCAGGCTGACCCGGGGCGCGATCAGCTCACCTTCGACCGCATAGGGGTTGGTGCTGACCGCCTGGATCGTGGCCGTGGCATTGGCCTCGTCGACGAACACGGTGCCCCAGACCTGGAACGGGTAGTTGCCATAGGTGCCTTTGGTGCCATCGATCGTCTCCGACCACGGGCTGGCGTTGGTGTCCGTCTCACGAACGAAGAACGCGATATGGTGGGTCACACCGGAGGGGACCCGGTTCGGCGCCACGAAGAAGACGCTCGGCGAGGTGTTGCCTGAGGTGCTGGCGCTGAAGCCGCCACCCTGGTCGAAGATGAACTCGACGCCGTCGGTGCCGTCCGCCGCTGGCGGCAGGTCACTGTAGGCGCCGAGTGCGCCGAGCGGCTTGCCGGTGCTCGTGTTCGACACGATGCCACCCGTGATGTTGAAGCTGGCGCCGTTCGCGAAGACGTAGAGGCCGTTGTCAAAGATGTACGTGTCAGTTGCTTTCCCACCCGGGATGCTTCCTGGGATGCTGAGCGTATTGAGGAACGTGCCGGCATGGATGTGGAATGTCGGGCTACTCCCGCTCACGCTGCCCGGCAGCGGGTTTACCGTGGCTTCATAGTTGGGCGCCGGTTCCTGGACCGGGACGGGGTTGACGGTCTGATACCAGTACGTCCGAACCGCGTGCGTGTCGCTCGCCGACAGGTGCTCGAAGACGCCGTTGATGTTCAGCCAGCCCGGGTGCGGGTTGGGCGCGTGCCATTTCGAGTTGGAGACGACGCGGCCCTGGCCGTTCGGGTTGCAGATGTCAGCCCCGTTGTTGCCGTTGTCGATCTGCGCGTAGCCGTTCTGGTCGAATATCACGGTGTTGCCCCCGCCGGGACCCGCCTGGAAACCGAAGACGGCGTACTGGTTGTTGTAGAAGCCGCCATGGGCAAAGGCATCGGCGACCACGGCCGAGTTCGTGAACCCGATCACTGCCGCGAATGTCAGGGGCACGTTGTAGGTGACGCGGACATGGATCTCGTTGCCGTTGCCGCGACTCGGCGTCCAGACCGTCACCGTCACCGGGACATCGGTCGCGGTCTCATTGATGAAGCCGGATCCGTTCGGGAGATAGTTTGGAGCGGGCGAGGCGCAGTTCGTGCCATCAGTCGGCGTGCCAAGGACTCCCTGAATCGCGTAGAGCGCCGCCTGGCAGTTGGCCTTGCTGATCATCGCCGTGGTGTGACCCGGGTTGCCATCCGGTGGCAAGAGCTCCTGCGCTCCCGCCAGCGCCCCGGCATCGGCGGCATTCTGCACATCGCGCCGCTGGAAATAGAGTCGTCCGGCGTCGAGGCCCAGCGCGATGATGCCGAAGAGGGCAGTCGCCGATAGGGCGACGATGACGAGGCTCTGAGCGCGCTTGCGGCGACGGCTGAGTTCGTGCATTGGTTTAGTACTCCGTTTCCATCGTGGTTTGCGCCGAGAAGGTGACGCCGTTGCCGGACGCGTCTCGCACGACGGGGACCCATGGCTGGAAGAGGAAAGTGATCTTCACCGAGACCGGGTGGGGCGAGCCGGTGACCTGCCCGATGCCGGGCCCGTACCAGATGTAGCCAGTATTCGGAACGGTGGGCACCGTCGGGCAGCTGCCGCCAGCCGGCAGACCGGCGCATAGCGTGTCGAGGGTGAGGGTGAAGCCGCCGCCGAGCTTGCTCTGGACCGCCGCGACCACGGAGGTCGTCGTCGGCAGCGGGCTATCGTACGGGACAGCGGCACGAGCACCCTCGCGCGCGGCATTGGAGATCGCGTTGTACGTGTAGACCGCTCGCCCGAGGTCGATCGTGCCGAGCAGCAGCAGGAAGAAGACGGGTGCCAGCACGGCGAACTCGACCATCGATTGACCAGCGCGTCGGCGGAGGAATCTGCGCATCAGTACTCCGTCCTGAACAGTGAGCTGGTCTTCAGCGTGAGCGGGTTGCCGATCAGGTCACCGATGATGGGCGTGATGAAGGTGAACTGGTAGGTCGCAGTCACTTTGAGGGCGTATTGGCAGCTGCCGCTGGTGCCGCAGTTGGAGACCCGCGTCCCCTGGTCGGGAAGGATCTGGATTTTCGTGGGATCGACGACGAATCCCGTTCCGCTCAGCTCCTGCGCCAGCCGGTCCTTGATGTTCTGGTCCCCCGGCACCGGGCAGCTTGCGCCCGGGGATGTGGCGGGCGGGATGGCGTTGCACGCGGGGCTCAGGCCCGTGTAATAGGGTTGGGCGCCGTAGCGCGCCGCCTCGCGCACCGCGTTGGTCAACGAGATCTGGTAGTAGAAGGCTCGACCGAGATCGAGCATCCCCATCATGCCGATCACGAGGAAGGGCACCATGACCGCCATCTCGGCGAGCGCCTGGGCCCGTTTGTGTCGTGAACGTGAGTGCGTTTTGATCATTCCTTGGTTTCCCGAGCGTTTAGAATCGCCGCGCGTGGCAATGGAACCCATGGCAAAGCAGGTAGGATCGACAATTCCTTGCAATTCAACGCCAGCCTATGCGAGAGCATGTAGCGACCCCAAGAGAAGGCTCGCATCGTAACGGTCTCGTCGCGTGGCTGTGTCGTCTGTCTTGCAGATTCCGTTACGGGCACGTGCTTATGCGGTTCTTAAGGATCACAAAAGCTACGACATTGGCGGTAGGGCTGTCCATCATTGCGATGCCGCCCGCGCTGGCGGCCGGCAACCTCACGTTGCCCTTCGCGATCCCGAACCCGCGCGTCACCTCCTGGACGGATCACCACTACCCGAATCGGCAGGAGGATGGCGTCATGGTCCGCTTCGATGGCGCCACCGGCTACGCCTACGACGGCCACCGAGGCACCGACTACGCTGTGGCGTCTAACACGCCGGTGGTCGCGGCGGACGATGGCACGATCATCTATAGCGAGTGGAGCGACAGCGGCGGTTGGGGCGTGGTGATGGACCACGCCTACGATCGCACCGCCTACTTCCACAACAACCAGCTCTTCGTCTACCCCGGGCAACACGTCTCCCGCGGCCAGTTGATTGCGCTGAGCGGTAGCACGGGAAATTCGACCGGGCCGCATGTCCACTTCGAGGTCCGCGACCTGATGACCCCCTGGCACTCGATCGATCCCTACGGCTGGACGGGTCCGGGACCCGACCCGTGGCGCTGGGATATAGGTAACCTCTGGCAGAACGGGACGCCAGTGCCATTCCTCCTGCCACTCGCGTTCCTGAGCGGGTCGCGCTGGAACTTCTGGTATGGCAGCGACGGCCCGCCGCCACCGGTGAGCTGGCACCTGAGGGACGGCGGCCGCGGCCTCGCCGGCTTCGCGGCCCAATGGGATCAGGACCCGGGGCCGGGCGCACCCCGATCCCAGGCCACCAGCGGTTCCGCGGCGGTGCCCGGCCCGGGATCGCATACGCTGCACCTGCGCGTCTTCGACCGTGCCGGCACCAGTGCCGACATCACCTACCTATATCTATATGACGTCGACCCTCCCACTTCGGCGCTTCGGGTCGATCCCGCATTGGGAAGCACCCTCAACCTGCACTGGTCCGGGCATGATCAGCTCTCCGGCGTCAAGGATGTCGCGATCGACGTCGCCGCGGGCGGGCCCGCGTTTCGCCCGTGGTTGACGCAGAGCGCCGACCAACCGTCGCCCGGCAAGACGCTGGGGGCCGTCAGGTTCTTCGGCGACCCCGGCACCGCCTACCAGTTTCGGCTCACGGTCCGTGACGCGGCCCGGAATGCCGCCCCTCCGGTCGTGCTCAACGAATCGACACCGGCGGGCGCCAACGCCCCGCCGTCCGCCGCGGATCGCGCCATCCTCGGACCGTTGCCGCGGCAGCCTGACGGCGCGCCATCGCTGCTCGGCGTGAGGCAGGAGCACCCATCGGCGGATGGCGCATTGCTCCTCGATGCCGACGCCTCGCTGCACGGGCTGGGCCGGGAGCGTACGACGCCGGCTGTTGCGCCAACATCGCTGGCCACCGCCGTCGACGTCGTCAATCTGGCGTCGGGTCCGCTCCGCCTACTGGCCGACGGCACAACCTGGGATGGCGCCGGCGCCGCCGGACCGCGATTCGCGGTTCCGGCGCCGGTGCGCCTGCTGGCGGCCAGCGACGGCACCGTCATGGCCGTCGATGCCGCCGGTGCAATTGCGGGAAGCGGTGCGAGCGTCGCCTCGGCGTTGCCTGCCGGTACCACGGTCGTCGACGCGGCGCTGTTTCCGGGAACACACGCCGGGCTCGCCCTGGACAGTAGTGGCGCGCTGCACGCGTTCGGTGGCGCCGATGCAGCCCTTTCGGCCCTCCCGACTACGTGGACGCTGCCGGGTCAGCCGGCCGCGATGATCCTGGCCGGGGCTGCGCAGGCGCCGGCCGGCATCCTCACCGATGCCAGCGGAGACTGGCAAACCATCGGCAGCATGCTGCTCTTGCCCGATGGGAGCTTCGGCGGTCCCGCTTTCGACCCGATGACCGGTCTGCCGATCCGCTGAACCCTTGCCTGTCGAGGGGCTCGGAACTTCTGGCCTCCGGCAACGTCATTCAGATAATGAGCGCAGGATCCTCCAGCATTCGGGCGAGGCTTCGGTCCACCGGGTATGCTCCGGTGCTCGCCATCATCGGCACGATCCTGCTTGCCGTCCTCCCCTGGCACCCGACATGCCCGCTATTCGAAGGCGCCAGGCTGCCTTGCACCTTCGCCCCTCCTCTGCACAACGCAACCACCCTCGAAATGGGAAGCCTGCTGTTGTTTACCGCTGTCCTCAGCCTGCTGCCCCTGGAGTTTCCGAATCCGCTATTCGTGATCCTGCTGGGGCTGACCGGATCCGCCGTCATCATCACTCTCAACTTCAGCTTCGAGGCATACTTCGCGGCTGTACGGCTCGGCGTCGTGGGCTACTTCAATCAGGAGGCGCGATATGGTTTGCTCTTGCTGCTCCCCTCGAGTGCTGCCTTGATCGTGGCGGGAATATTCCGATTGGTCGCCGCAGCCGTTATCCGGCCGCGCGAAGCGTAGAAGTGGCCGGCGCCCCGAACAACCGGCGGACGGCTTCGACAGCGTACTCGACGTCGTCGACGGAGACACCGCGATGCGTGACCATGCGCCAGCGGTAGGGAGAGGCCTGGTCGAGCAACACCCCGATGTCGCGACAGCGGTCGATGAACGACGTAGCGGTGAGCGGCGGGCGGCAATCGCCAAAGACCATGTTGGTTTCGACTCTCGACAGGTCGATGTCGACCCCAGGCAGTCCGATCAGCCCCTCCGCAAGGCGCCGGGCGTTGGCATGGTCCTCGGCGAGGCGATCGACCATCTCATCGAGCGCAACCAACCCCGCCGCGGCCACCACGCCGGCCTGACGCATCCCACCGCCCAGCATCTTGCGCATGCGTCGAGCGCGCTCGATGAACTCGCTCGACCCCGCCAGCATGGATCCGACCGGCGCGCTGAGTCCCTTGGAAAGACAGAACATCACCGAGTCGACGGGATCGGTGAGCCGGCGGACGTCGAGCCGCTGCGCCACGGCGGCGTTGAAGACTCTCGCGCCGTCCAGGTGCACGGGAAAGCCGGCCTCGTGGGCGACCTTGCTGAGGGCGGACGTCTGCGCCGGGCTGAGGCATGTCCCACCTTTGCGGTTGTGGGTGTTCTCGAGGCAGAGAAGTCCGGTTGCCGGCTCGTGGATATCGGGAAGGCGGATCGCGCGGCGCACCTGCTCCGGCTCGAGCCGCCCGTCCCGGGTATCCAGCGGTCGGAGTTGGAGACCGCCCACGACGGAGGCACCCGCCACCTCGTTCTGAAAAATATGGCTGTCGATTTCGAGGATGACCTCCTGGCCAGGCTGGGTGTGGCTTAGCAGGGCGCACAGGTTGCCCATGGTTCCGCTCGGAACAAACAATGAGGCCTCCTTCCCAACCATCTCCGCCGCCCGCTGCTGCAGGCGATGTATGGTCGGGTCCTCATCCCAGACGTCGTCGCCGACTTCCGCCGCGGCCATGGCGGCCCGCATCGCTTCCGTCGGAAGCGTGAACGTGTCGCTGCGCAACTCGATGGTCCGTGGCATCTTGCCGCCCTATTTTCCCAACTGGGCGTAGATCAGCGGCCGCGGGGTAACCACTTCGGCGATGGCGAGATCGGTCTGACGCTGAATGTCGACCTGGACGCGTGTCTGCAGGCTGCTCGCCGAGAGGTCGGCAGCTGGCCCCAGCTGCTCCGGGTCGCCGATCACCAGCAGGCTCAGCGGGGAGCTCACTGCGTGCCCATTGATCAGCAGGCTGTCGCCGCGACTCTGGACTGGCGTACTGCTGATGATGCGCTGGCCGTTCAGCGCGATCGCTTCGGCTCCAGCGTTGCGCAGGTTGTTAAGCGCATCCTGTAACTCGAAGTCCATGATCGTGCCCTGGATGCGGATGCGCAATCCGGGTCCGTGGACGGGCACTTCACCGTTGACCTCGCGCAACGTCGTGAGCTCCTCCTGGATCGCCTTCGCGTCCGTACCGCCCGCCGTGAGCGCCGCGCGGATCTGCGCCTCTTGCTGAGAGAGCGCAACGCCCTGCTGGATCAACTGGTTGTTGGCGCGGTTCAGGTCGTTGATCAGCAGCGCGACGCTGGTGTCGTCCTGGGCAGCCAGTGTGCGGGCCACCGCGGCCTGCGAGCGTAGCTGGACGACGACGAGGAAGCCCAGCGCGATGGCGATCACGCTGACGACAATCAGCCGCTGGGCCCGGGCGGTTCCCTCAGCCGATCGGCTGCGCATACTTCACCAGAAAGGTGGCATCGAAGGCCGGCAGACTGAGATGAGGGCTGCGCAACCAACTGAAGCCGAGCCGGTAGATGCGGCTGCGACTCTTGAGCTCGGCAAGCTGGTCGGGATTGCCCACTCCGCCGGCCAGGCTGGACGGGTCGCCGACCGCGGTAATGGTGTACGGGCCACTCAGCCGGCTGGCATTGTTGACGAGGATGTTGACGCCGGCGTAGTGGAAGGCGGTGTTGGGCACGATGCGCTGACCGTTGACGGCGATCGCCTCCGCGCCGCTCGCCCACAGGACATTGACGATGTCCTGCAGGTCCTGGTAGTGAATCGTCCATCCCAGGGAACGGTCGCCCGGGTCGTTGGGATCACTGCCGTCGTGGAGTAGGATCGTGAGGCCCGCCCCATGGAGCGCGGTGAGCCCCGCGATGAGCTTCTGATCGTCGAGCTGGGCCTTCACCTGCTGAAAGGCGCTCGAGCGGCGGGCGCTCTCGTCCTCGCCGGCCTTGACGTCGACCTGGAGTCCCTGGATCCGCGCCTTGAGCGCCCGGTTCTGGTCTTCGAGCTGGGTGACACTCTGCCGCAGGGCCTCGTCGCGCGCCAGGCGGTTGGAGGGGGGTAGCGGCTGGCTTCGGAACTGGGTTGCCGCGAGGCTTGTGACCAGGAATGTTGCAAGCGAAACGCTTGCCAGGACAGTCATCCGCGGCGTCACGGTGCCGTGTAGTGTAATGGGTGCCCGAGCGCCCAGCCGGCCGAGCGGCCGGCCACAAACAGGCAGGAGGAACAATGGCCCAGAAGATCGAGGCGGTGCCGATGAGGGGGTACGCCGAGGCCTCGCCGGAGCAGGCGAATCCATGGCTGATTGCCCAGCGTCAATTCGATATCGCGGCCGACAAGCTTGGCCTGGATCCGAACATGCGGCGCGTGCTACGGGAGTGCAAGCGCGAGCTGATTGTCACCTTCCCCGTCCTGATGGACGATCACACCGTGCAGATGTACACCGGCTACCGCGTCCATCACAACGTCGACCGCGGGCCCGCCAAGGGTGGCATCCGGTACCACCCGGGTGTGACCCGGGAAGAGGTCAAAGCGCTCGCGATGTGGATGACCTGGAAGTGCGCGGTGGTCGGCATTCCCTACGGTGGCGCCAAGGGCGGCGTCGTCGTCGACCCGAAACATCTCAGCCGCAATGAGCTCGAGAACCTCACCCGCCGTTACACGAGCGAGATCAGCATCTTGATTGGTCCCGACCGCGACATCCCCGCGCCGGACGTCAACACCAACGCCCAGATCATGGCCTGGATGATGGACACGATCAGCATGCACGCGGGCCATTCGGTGCCGGCGGTCGTCACCGGCAAGCCACTGGGCATCGGCGGCTCCGAAGGCCGCCCGGAGGCGACGGGTCGCGGTTGCATGCTGACCACGCTGGCGGCGCTGCGGCACCTGGGGATCCGCCCCGAAGATGCAACCGTCGCCGTCCAGGGCGTCGGCAACGTGGGTTACACCACGGCCAAGTTGCTGGCCCAGGCCGGCTGCAAGGTGATCGCGGTCAGCGACTCGAACGGTGCCTGCTACAACGAGGACGGCATCGAGCTCGACGAGGTCGTGCGCGAGAAAGAGCTCACCGGCCGGCTGCGGCAGAAGATCTGCAAGTTCATCAGCAACGAGGAATTACTCGAACTGCCTGTCACCGTGCTGGTGCCGGCGGCCCTCGAGAACCAGATCCATGCCGGGAACGCGCACCGGATCAAAGCGAAGGTGATCTGCGAAGGCGCCAATGGACCGACGACGCCGGAAGCGGACGAGATCCTCCACAAGAAAGGTGTCTTTGTGATCCCCGACATCCTCGCCAATGCCGGCGGTGTCACCGTGTCCTATTTCGAGTGGGTGCAGGACCTGCAGGAGTTCTTCTGGGACGAGCACGACATCAACGAGCGGCTGGAGCGGATCATGCTGCGGGCGTTCGACAACGTGCTTAAGGTCAGCCTGGAGAAGAAAGTGATGATGCGGACGGCGGCCTACGTGCTGGCCGTTGACAAGGTCGCGCAGGCGACCACGATCCGCGGCATCTACCCGTAACCGGCATCAGAGACTACCCGGCCTGGCACAGCCAATACGACGATCCGACCAGCTCGCTGGCTCAGCGTCTGGCCATCGTCCAGCGGCGACTACGGCAGCTTCTCGCCGAGGCGCCATCCGGTCCTGTTCGGGTGATCAGCATGTGTGCCGGCCAGGGTCGCGACGTGATCGGCGTCCTTTCTAACCACCCGAGGCGAGCCGATGTGAGGGCGCTGTTGGTCGAGGTGGACCCGGGCATCGTCGAATTCGCACGCGCCTCGGCGGCGCGAGCGGGCCTGAGCCAGATCGACATCGTCGAAGGCGACGCGGCCTCCAGCGATATCTACATGCGCTCGATCCCGGCGGATATCGTGTTGGCCTGCGGGGTCTTGGGCAACGTCTCGGACGCCGAGGTCGCGAACACTGTGCGCAACCTGTCGATGCTCTGCCGGCCGGGAGCCGCGGTCATCTGGACGCGGCACCGCCTTGAGCCCGACCTCACCCCCAAAATCCGTCAGTGGTTCGTCGAGAGCGGGTTCGAGGAGTTGAGCTTCGACGCTCCGGACAACCCCGGCAGGTCCGGGATCGGCACCGCCCGTTTGGTCGCGGCCCCCGTGCCGTTCCAGCCGGCGTTCCGTTTCTTTTCGACGTTCACGCGCTGAGCTTCAGGTCCACCGCTGTGCCGCCCGTGATGCGCAGCAGCTCTTGTGGTGCGACCGGGAAGACGTGCCGAGGGGTGCCCGCCGCCGCCCACACCAGGTCGTACTGCAGTAGATCGCGGTCGATGAAGGTCGGGAGCGGCGCTGGGAACCCGATGGGCGGCACGCCACCGATGGCGTAGCCGGTCGCCTGGCGAACAGCATCGGCATCGGCCTTGGCGATCTCGGCGCCGGTCAGGGCGGCGAGCCGTTGCGGATCGAGCCGGTTCGCGCCCGAGACGAGGGCCAGAACGGGCGTTCCGCCGGCGAGGAAGACCAGCGATTTCACGATCTGCCCGACGCCGCTGCCGACGGCAACCGCAGCGTCCTGGGCCGTCCGCGTCGAGGAGGTGAACTCCTCGATGTGGGCCGCGATGCCAGCGACGGACAGGGCGGCCCGGACACGGTCGGGTGCGGACAATTTTTGATCCATCGCGGAAGCCATCCGCTATAATCCCCCAAAACCACCCCGTATCGAGGTACACGCATACCCTTTGAGCTCGACACGGATTCGCCGGCGACTGCGATGAGTGTGCGTGCGCCCGTCAAGCCCTCGGCCTTCGAGGCCGGCGAAACTGTCGAACTGGGCCGCTTCAAGCGGGCCCGCCGCGCCTACGGCTTCGACGAAGTCGCCCTCGTTCCAGGCCGGGTGACGATCAATCCCGAAGAGGTCGACAGCAGCTTTCAACTGGGAACCCTTCGGCTCGCCGTCCCCATCCTGGCGGCGGCCATGGATGGTGTCGTGGACGTGCGCTTCGCCGTCGAGATGGGCCGGCTCGGTGGTATGGCGGTACTCAACCTCGATGGCCTCCAGACCCGCTACGCGGACCCGACGAGCGTCCTTCAGGAGATCGCCGAAGCGCCGCGCGAGCACATCAACGCGCTGCTGCAGAAGGTCTACCAGGCGCCGGTCCGCGAACAGCTCATCGGCGAGCGGATCACCGCCGTCAAACGCGCCCAGGTTCCGGTGGGCGTCTCCAGCGTGCCGGCGCACGCCAGCCGCCGGGCCGGCATCGTCCAGGAGGCGGGCGCCGATTGCTTCGTCGTGCAGGGAACGGTCTTGACCGCGCGGCACGTTTCGCGCTCCTACGAGCAGCTTTCATTCGAGAAGCTCTGCGCCTCGCTGTCGATTCCGGTCGTCGCGGGCAACTGTGTCGATTACGACACCGCGCTGGAGTTGATGCAAACCGGCATCGCCGCCATCCTTGTTGGTGTCGGCCCCGGTGCGGCGTGCACCACCCGGGGCGTGCTCGGTGTCGGCGTCCCGCAGGTGACCGCGACCAGCGACGTGGCCGCCGCGCGCGAGAGTTGGCTGCACGAGAGCGGCCGCCGTGTCCAGGTCATCACCGACGGCGGCATGCGTGTGGGTGGTGACATCGCGAAGGCGTTCGCCTCGGGCGCCGACGCGGTGATGGTCGGCTCCATCTTCGCCGGCACGACCGACGCGGCCGGCGGCGGCTATCACTGGGGGATGGCGACGCCGGACCCCAACCTTCCGCGCGGAACGCGCATCAAGGTCGGCCGTCGCGGGACCCTTCGCGAGGTCTTGCTGGGGCCGGCGCGTGTCGATGACGGAACCCAGAACCTGGTCGGCGCCCTGCGCTCGGCAATGGGCGTCTGCGGTGCCCGTGACCTGCGCGAATTCCAGCAGACGGAGCTCGTGATCGCCCCGGCGATCCAGAACGAAGGCAAGCTCTTTCAGCAGGCCCAGCAAGTGGGAATGGGGACATAGCGGTCGCCCGAACCTCGAAAGCCCCGACCCTACCCTCCCCCACAGGTGGGGGAGGGAACCAGTTGACCGCGGAGGGCAGGGTGGCGGCGCAGGACCTGGTGCTGGTTCTCGATTTCGGATCGCAGTACAGTCAGTTGATCGCGCGGCGGGTGCGCGAGGCCGGCGTCTATTGCGAGTTGATCGCGGGGACCACGCCCTGGGAAACGATCCGCGGGCGCGCCCCCAGGGCGCTTATCCTCTCCGGCGGGCCGGCCAGTGTTTACGAGGAGGGCGCCCCACGCTGCGACCCGGCGGCACTGGCGGCCGGCATTCCCGTGCTGGGCATCTGCTACGGCATGCAGCTGCTCGCCTATCAGCTCGGTGGCAAGGTCGCCCCAGCCGGCAAGCGGGAATACGGGCCCGCCAGTGTCCGCATCGAGGAGCGGGCACAGCTCTTCGCCGACCTGCCCGCGAACCTGCCGGTCTGGATGAGTCACGGCGACACCATCCTGGAAGCGCCCATGGGGTTTCGCCGGCTGGCGGAATCCGAGAACTCGACGATCGCGGCGATGGCGGACGGGGCCGGCCGCTTTGGCATCGCCTTCCATCCCGAGGTCATCCACACGCCCCAGGGCCGCGAGATCCTGCGCAACTTCCTCTACCAGGTGGCCGGTTGCCGCGGCAGCTGGAAGCCGGCGGCTTTCATCGAGGAGGCGACCCGGGCCATCCGCGACCAGGTTGGCAGCGGCCGAGTGCTCTGCGCGCTGTCCGGAGGCGTCGACTCTGCCGTCTGCGCCACCCTCGTGCATCGCGCGATCCCCGGCCAGTTGACCTGCCTCATCGTTGACAATGGGCTGCTGCGCCGCGATGAGCGGCGGCGCGTCGAAGAGGTCATGCAGCGACACCTCGGCATCGACCTCAAAGCCGTCGACGCCAGCGACCTGTTCCTCGATGCGCTGCGCGGGATCGTCGATCCGGAGGAGAAGCGCCGGCGGATCGGCGCCACCTTTATCGAGGTCTTCGAGCGCGAGGCGGCCTCGCTGTCCGGTGTCGACTTCCTGGCCCAAGGGACGCTCTACCCCGACGTCATCGAGAGCACCAGCCATGACACTCACAATGCGCACCGGATCAAGACGCACCACAACGTGGGCGGCCTTCCCGCCGATTTACGCTTCAAGCTGGTCGAGCCGCTGCGCTACCTGTTCAAGGATGAGGTCCGAGCCATCGGCTCGGAGCTGGGGCTGCCGGACGACATGGTCCATCGCCAGCCGTTTCCCGGTCCAGGGCTGGCCGTGCGCATCATTGGCGATGTCACCCGCGAACGATTGGATACGTTGCGCGCCGCTGACTGGATCGTCGTCGATGAGATCAAGTCGGCGGGCCTCTACCGCTCGCTCTGGCAATCCTTCGCCATCCTGACACCACTGCAGAGCGTGGGCGTGATGGGCGACTACCGAACCTACGGGAACGTGGTCGCGGTGCGGGCGGTGGAGAGCGAGGACGGGATGACAGCCGACTGGGCGCGCCTGCCCTACGACGTGCTGGCGAAGATCTCCAGCCGCATCGTCAACGAAGTTCCCGGCGTCAACCGCGTCGTCTACGACATCTCATCGAAGCCGCCCTCGACCATCGAGTGGGAATGAAGGTTCTGATCGTGGGCGCAGGCGCGCGCGAGCACGCCCTCACCTGGAAAGCCCTGCAGAGCCCGCTGACGGATGCGGTGTACTGCGCCCCAGGCAACGCGGCCACCGGGGCGATCGCCGTGAACACGGGGATCGAGGCAACCGACATCGACGGCATCGTTCGTTTCGTCTCAGAGCGCGACGTCAGCCTGACTGTGATCGGGCCGGAGGCCGCCGTCGCCGCCGGGCTCGCCGACCGCCTCGCGGCAAGCGACCGGTTGGTCTTCGGCCCGACGGCCGCGGCCGGGCGGATCGAAAGCAGCAAGGCGTTTGCAAAGTCCCTGATGGCCCGCGCCGGTGTCGCCACCCCTGCCTACCAGGTTTTCGACGACCCGGCCCGCGCCAAGGATTTCGTCCGTGGGGAGCGCCGCGCGTTCGTCGTCAAAGCGGATGGGCTCGCCAAGGGAAAGGGGACGCTGGTGCCGCGCGATGCACAGGACACGCTCGAATGCATCGACACGTTGATGCTGCGCAAGACGGTGGGCGCCGCGGCCGACCGCATCGTCCTGGAAGAGAAGGTCGAGGGTCGCGAGGTTTCGCTGATGGCGATGGTCGACGGGGATCGGGTGGTGGCGCTTCCGCCGGCGTGCGACTACAAGCGGGCGCTCGACGGCGACAGGGGACCGAACACCGGCGGCATGGGCGGATACTCGCCGGTCTCGTTCTTTGGCCCGGATGAAATCGATCGCGCGGTCGCCGAGGTGCTGGTGCCCGTCGTGAAAACCCTGCGCGAGGACGGCACACCCTACCGCGGCTGCCTCTACGCCGGTCTGATGGTCGGAGGGTCGGGCGTCCAGGTGCTCGAGTTCAATGCCCGCTTCGGCGACCCGGAGGCGCAGGTGGTTCTGCCGCGGCTGGAGGGTGACCTGGTCCCGCTGCTCGAGGCAACCGCGCGTGGCGCGCTGGGCGAGACCAGAGCATCGTGGTCGACTCGGTCGAGTGTCGGGGTCGTCCTCGCCTCGCGCGGATACCCGGGGACCTATCAGACCGGCTTTCCGATCGACGGGCTGGGCACGATCGAGCGCGACGTCTTCGCGTTCCATGCCGGGACGACCGCGGGACCGGCCGGCTACGAGACCGCCGGAGGGCGCGTCCTGACCCTGGTCGCGCTGGGCGGCTCGATGGGGGAGGCGCGCGACCGCGCCTACCGCAACGTCGAGAAGATCCGCTTCGAGGGCATGACCTACCGGCACGACCTGGCACTGCGGGAAGTCGAATCGGCGGTCCTCCAATGAGCGACGCGCCGCTGGTCGGGATCGTGATGGGTAGCGAGTCCGACCGTCCGACGATGCAGCGCTGTTGCGAGGTGCTCGACGGCTATGGGATCAACTACGAAGTCGTGGTGCGTTCGGCGCACCGTGACCCAGAGGGTTGCCGGCAATGGGCGACCCAGGCCGAGGGGCGTGGAC
>VBFR01000096.1 GCA_005889345.1 Chloroflexota bacterium | reverse complement strand
ACCGCTGACATCAGCACTGGATCCTGGTGCACGTTCACCGCGCCCATCCATCCCAGGGCGGTTATTGTGTCGGCGGGCCGATTGGCGGCCACGAGGCCGATCCGGCGTGCGTGGAGGGAGCCGAGTGCGGCGCGATCATCAGATGGGTCGCTCGCCTTGGCGAACAGCCGGCCAAAACCCGAGGGCGGGTTGACCGCCGGAGCGGCCGCCAGCCCCGGAAACTCGACCCCAAACGGTTGCGCCGACTGCCCTGACTCCTCGTCCTCCTCATTGAAGTTCTCGCTCCACATATCGGCAAGGACCTGGCCGGCGTCGAAGTGATCGACCCGACGAGGATCCGTGGGACAGAACTCGTGGCTATCCCAGGGTCGTGTGTCATCGCCTTCCATTCCGGTAAGCAAGACTGGGATAAGGCCACGCGCTGCTGATGGCGTGCGCAGCCGATAGAGCAGAGCGCCGGAGTCCGGCACCGCTGCGTCCGTAAGCCAGCCAATGGGTTCCGGGATCATCTCGATGCCCGGAGGCGCCATTGATGGGTCGCCTGTCAGTCGCCGTCCCGTGGGCAGGCGGACGTCGCCGATGTCGGCTGGTCCGTCGTCCGGGAGCGCAGGGACGTCATAGGGCGGCAAGACAGGAGGCCGCGTGATACCCCTCGTCTCGACATAGCCTTTGGCGAGTTTTTCGTCGATCAGCTTCGCGACGTGTGTGGCAGCGGCGCTTTCGGACCCAAGGTCTTTGGTTTGGGTCTGGCCATTCGTACCGAGGCGCCCAAACCGGACGGTCACCTCAGGACCGTGGGAGCTGATCTCCCAGAATTTGGCGGATCCACCGCCGACAAATTCAAAGCGGCGCACTCGCTCCATTCTCTCGCTGTGCGCCATCGGCTCCTGTGAATCTCCTTCACCGGCCCAAAAACCGGTACTTCTGCGGGGGACAGCCGGACTCCTGTGCCATACGCTCGCGGCACTCCGGACGCTATTTCATGCCGGGGGAAGAGGAGTCTGTCATGCAACAGTTGAGCCTAACCCGCCGGGATCTTCTGAAGGGAGCGGCTGCCGCCGGCGGCCTGGCCGCAGCCGGCACGCTCCTCGGGCCGCTTGCCGTTCTGGCTGAACAGGAATCAGACGGCGACTCGATGGCGTTCGGCCCGTGGTCCCCTCCGCAGCCGATCGGCGAGCTGGCTTCGACCCATAGCGATTACCATCCCGCCATCTCGAGGGACGGCCGAAGCCTTTACTTCACCACCGATCGTGACGCGCCCAGCTTCCCGGCCGAGATCGTGGTCTCGCAACGTGAGGACCGCGAGGCACCGTGGGGACCGCCGGTGGCGGTTGATGCGCTCAACCGAGCTGGCTTCAATAGCGGCGTGCCGAACCTTCAGCCGAAGGGTCACGTCATCTACTTCAACAGCAACCGCCCCGGAGGCGCGGGCGCGGGTGATCTCTATGTCGCATGGCGGGACGACCGGCGAGACGACTTCGGTTGGCAACCGCCGGTTCCGCTTCCGGGTCAGGTCAATACAACAGCCAGCGAGTCTGGCCCCACGTACTTCAAAGACCCTGCAACCGATCTCACGAGGCTGTACTTCACGCGATTCAGCGGGAAAGGTAGCCTCGGCGAGGCGAGCCAGGATTGGGATATCTACGTGAGTCTTCAGGCCGACGACGGCAGTTTCGGAGCCGGGCAGATCGTCCCCACCCTGAATTCCCCTTACGGACCGCCGTGGTCGAGGGATACGCGCACCGCGATCCGGAGAGACGGGCTCGAGATGTTCGTCACAACCAACCGGCACGCGGGGCAGGCGACGCCGACGGAGAACATCTGGGTGGCCACGCGGCCGGACACCACGACAGAAGACTGGACGATGTCGGCTCAGGCGGACCCCAACCTGAACAGCGGGCAAGGTGACGGCGGGCCAGCGCTGTCCTGGGACGGTACGACGCTGTATTTCTTTTCCCAGCGAACGGCCAGCGGTAAGCCAGGCAAGCGGCAACTGTGGATGAGCACGCGAGAACGCCTCTAGCAGCGATTCACGGAGAGGTGAGCAAAGGCTTCACCGCGATCTGATCGAGAGCGGGGGAGTCCGATGACTGGTCATAGGCGTAATGCGTCACGCGCGGGGGAACGACTTCGGCGACGTTCTCCCGCGTGTAGGGCGCGATTGGTACCAGCTGTTCCATGACATAGACGTCGAGCGCCGTCCAACATTCGGCACTGCGCGCGTTTCCAAATATCGACATGCACTCGTTGATTCGTGCGTCGATCGTCGGCACGTCGCTGACGCTGTAGCCCCATCCGCGCAGTTCGTCAGGTGTCGCGCCGAGCAGCGCTTGGTTTCGAGGTCCGGAAAGGTCGCTGGGGAAGGTCGATGACGCGCTCATGAAGCTCGGCGCCAGTCCTTCGGTGAGATAAATTCCGACCCGCCTTTCAGGACTCCCGGGGGGAGGCATCCCGACCACGAGGTCGACGTTGATCCCGAGCTCGCGTAGATCGGCCGCGATCAATCGTCCCAGTGTTGGAAAACCGCCGAGCTCGGGAAACGGGCCGGTGGTGCCTTTGCGCGCCACCGCCAGCACATGCGTGCAGCTGGGAACGGAACAACGCCCCGTGTGCTGCGGGTCGTACCGCGACAGCTTCATCTCCCGGCTTGCCAGCTCGAGATTGCCGGCGGCGGCGTCGGTCGCGTAAGGGTCGTAGTTGCTGAGCGCGCCGGCTTCCAGGCTGTCGGGCACGTAATGGGTGGCGACGGCGCCGGCCAGGTCGCCTCCGTGCGCATCGGTTAGCGCACGCTTGTTAATGATGTAGTTGACGGCGCGGCGTACGTGGACGTCGTCGAAGGGCGGAACCGCCAGGTTCATCATCACGGTACGGAGGAAGTCGCGCGACTGTACGTCGACGTGGCCGAGGCTGGAGTCCGACTGCACGGACTGGAGCAGGGATGGCATGACTTGCGGTGGCGGCGACGCACGCATGATGACGTCGGCCTTGCCGCTCTCCAGCAGGTGCGCGGCCTCCGCGTCCGACATGCCGATCACGAACTCGATCCGGTCGACGAACGCGGGGCGCAGGGGATCCATCTCTGCCTTCCACGAGGGGTTCCGCACCAGGGTCAAGGAGCTGCCCAAACGGAAACTGCTGATCATGTAGGGGCCCGATGCCACGAGGAACGGTCCGTAGCCGGCATCGTGGCCGCTCGCCATGCCCAGCGGCGCCGCAACAGCACCGGGTCTGGGTGGAATGGGCGCGCTCTGTGTGAGAGCGAAACGCGCCGCCAGGTCACCGGCGGGCTGCTTGAGCCGAACCGTGAGCGTGTATCGGTCGGGCGTTGAGAGTCCGGCGATGGTGCTGGCATTCTGCGAGCGGTAGGCATCGAAGCCCTCGATCACCGAGTAGACATCCGCTCGGTTGCCGCCAAGGCGGGCGGCTCGCATCAGCGCGCGGACGATATCGGGCGAGGTGATATCCGAGTGTTCCATCGGTGGGGCGTACGTCGTCCCCGGCCGAATGCGGAAGGTCCACGTGCGGCCGTCCGCCGACACCTGAGGCCACCCCTGCGCCAGATCTGGGTACAGGTCCGCGCCGCCGTCCCGGTACGGGCGTCCAGTGTGGCTGAACAGGGTTCGAACCAGACAGCACCGCAACAGTTCAGCGGAGTCCAGCCCCTTGGCCAGCTGCGGATCCAGGGCGGAAGGTCGCGGGTCAGGGTTGGCCAGGTCCGAGATGCTCCAGCCCGGGACAACCACCCGAAGGGTCCCGCCACGAGCAGCAAGCTGAGATGGTGCCGCGGCGGTTGGCGTCGCCTGCGTGTGCGTCGAGACCCACACGCTAGACCCATCGGATGCGATCCCCTCCGATGCGCCCTTCAGTGAAACCGCCGACAGGCGGGCGCCGCTCGGGTCGATCCGGGCGACACCGCCGGAAACGCCCTTCGATACCCAGACAGCGGCGGCGCTGATCGTGATGTCCGAGGGAGCGGCTCCAACAGGAATCTCCAGGGTCGCATTGGTCGCCGGCGTTATGCGCGTCACCAGCTGCGCCGGGTCGCTCGCGACCCAAACAGCGCCCCGACCGGCCGCGATCGCGGTCGGCGCGCCACGCACCGGGATCGTGGCCACAACCGCGGATGAGTTGCCGTCGATCCGTGAGATCGTCCGGTCGACGCCGTTGCCGACCCACACCGTGTTCCCGCTAACGGCGATCGCTTCAGGCGCGTCCCCAACCGGGATCCGGGCAGCGACCTGCTCGGTCAGGGGATTGATCCGATAGACGGCGTTGTCGTTCTTATCCGTCACCCAGACCCCATTCGCCCCAAAGGCGATGCCCTGGAGGCCGCTCGCAACCTCGATCGGCGCACCAAACAGCTGCGTCTTTGGGTCGAATCGGAGGACCGACTTTGGGCCGAACGCTGTCGCCACCCACACGGCATGGTCTCCAATCGCAATCCCGACGGGGGGTGCGCCATTCGTGATGCCGTAGGTCGTCACCTGCTGCGAGTGCGGATCGATGCGCTTGAGGGTTCGCCCGGTGTAGCTGATCTGCCAGACATAGCCCTCGCCAATGGCAAGCTGACTGCCGCGCGTGCCGGTCGGGATGGTTTGGATGAGCCGCGTCGTCAGGCCATCGAGCTGCGCAATGCCATCAACGGGTGGTGGCGGTAGAGCCGCGGCCGGTCGGCTCAGGACGTAGGCGAGGCCGCCGCCGCTGACCAGCAGGACCGCTACCAGGATCACGGTCAGCGCTCGAAGGCGCGGTTCTACGAGGAGCCGTCGGCGTATCGGAACCGGGAGGCGCGTGACCGCCGCCTGGCCGGGGGCCGAATGCCCGTTCACTTGAGTCGCCCACGAGGCAATCTGGCTGCGGGTATGGAAGCCGAGCTTGTTGCGGATCTGCTCGACGTGGTATTCGGCGGTGCGCTCGCCGACGAACAGCTTCTCCGCGATCTGCCGGTTGGTCAGGCCCTGAGCGACGAGGGCAGCGACTTCCTGCTCGCGGCGCGTTAGCGGCCGTGCCGCACTAGTGGCGCCGTCTCGGGCGGCGCCTGTCGGACGAACTTCGTCCGAAACCCTCTTCGTGGGAGCCCTCCGCGTTCATTGTGACAGAGCTCTCCGCACCTCTCCCATGGCAACCTCCTCCCCCGCGTGCGGGGGAGGGTCGAGGTGGGGGCCTACGGGCCGGGGAACCACTCCTTGAAGGCGGCGGCGAGGGCGGGATCGCCGTGCACCTCGACGCCGTGCTCATCCGGCTTGCCGCGGCCCATGATCACCCAGTAAAGGCCTTCGGCCGGTCCCCGCATCGCGACGTCGGCTTTTGCGTGACCGGTCTCGACGAGCGCCTGGCCGCCCTCGGCTCGCAGCATCCATTCGCCCTCGCCGTCGGTGCGGTGGATGTGGAAGGTCGCCGACTCGCCTTTGCGTGGCGATCGCTGGTGCAGCCGCGTCGTCAGCGTGATGCTTTCGCCCAGCCCGCGGTCGATGAACCAGTCTGGGGTCGGGATCGACCGGCCGATCGCGGGCGTCAGGTCATGCCCGTGAATGATGTACTCGTTGAGCCGCAGGCCCCGGACGACGGGCAGCGGCACCTTGCCGAACGGAACGTCGACGATCGTCTGCGGAGCCTGCTCGAGCGCCTCGGCGATCGCTGCGACCGTCGTCTGCGATTCTTTACGGGCGGCCGCCTTGAGCTTTGCTGGCTCCCAGGTCGAGTACTCATCAAATCGTCGCATGCGATCCGCCATATCGACCGGGAGGTCCTGTCCGGAACGATCCTTTCCCATCGCATCGAAGATCCGGGCGCGGAATAGCTGGTCGCCGGTCACGACGTGGGCGACAACGTTACTGACCGTCCATGCCTCGCAGAGCGTGCCCTTCCGCCAGCCGTCGGCTGGCACCGCGTCGACCGCCTGCAGGTACCAGCTCGCGGCCTGACCGAGTTTGCTCGGCTGCGTTTCCATGGCTCTACGTTACCGCCTTCTTGCTGACACCTTTGCGCCGACCCGACCGATCCGGCATCTCGGACGCCTTGAGCGATGGCAGCGGCTTCCCCGAGCGTTCCATCGCTTTCCAGGGATCCTCATGGTGGCGGAGCCATTCGGAGACGTTCCGGATCCCCACCCCGTCCGGACGAAGCGCGTCGCTCTCAACCTCTGACCAGTTGACCGGCATGGCGATCGGTGCTCCGGCCCGGGCTCGTACGGCATAGGGCGCGACCGCCGTCTGCGCGTAGGCGTTGCGGTTGACATCGAGGAAGAGACGGCCCTCGCGCTTCTGCTTGGTGAACTCGGTGGTCAGGTGCTTGGGGTCATCGGCCGCCAGCCGTTGGGCCAGTGCGTCGGCAAAGAGGTGGACCTCCTCGAAAGTGGGACCGACAACGATCGGCGCGATCACGTGCAGGCCGCGCGAGCCCGTGGTCTTAACGAAGGGGACCAGCTTCAACTCCTCGAGCAGGGCTTTGAGGGTGAGAGCGGTCTTGCGAACGAGACCGAAGTCTTCGTCTGCTGGGTCAAGGTCGAACATCACCTGGTCGGGCTGGTTGGGCGCCTGGATACACGAGAGCCAGACGTGCACCGTCACCACGTTGTACTGGGCCAGGTAGACGAGAGCCGCCGCATTGTCGATTACGGCGTGCGTGATGGTGCCGCCCCTCTGGAGATCGAGCGTCGCCCGCTTGATCCAGGCCGGAAACGAATCGGGCACGCGCTTCTGCTGAATGGGGTTGTACTGGATCCCACCAGGAAATCGATTCATGTGCAGCGGACGGTCGCGGACATGCGGAATCATGCGCGGCGCAATCTGCTGGTAATACTCAGCGAGCTCGCCCTTGGTGATGCCGTCCGCAGGGAAGAGGACCTTCTCGGGGTGAGTGATCGTGATCGCGTGCCCGTCGATGGTCGGCATGGTCGTCGAGTCTAGCTAGCTGCTATGTCGGTCGTAGGACCAGCCGGCGTCTCGTGCGAGTGCTCGACCGGAACCCCGGCGCCTTCGAGAACGGCGGCGACGAAGTCGGGCTCGGGGAGTGCGCCGACAAAGGCGGCCTTGCGATTGATGACGGTGTGCGGAACACCCCGGACACGGAACTGGTTCGACAGATATGGGAACTCGTTCGCCTCAACGCAAATCGCCTTCACCTGCGGCGATGCCAGCGCCATCCGGTTGGCCAGGCTCACGGCCCGGGGACAGTACGGTCAAGTCGGCGTCGCAAAGACCATGACCTCGGTCGGCTCGGTCAGCTTTGCTAAAGCTTCCAGGCTTTCCTCGGTGAGTCCGGGCTCGGCCCTCGAGACCCGCTCGACGGCGTCGATCAGCGCCGGAAACTCGGTCCCAGTCGGCAGGCCCTGAAAACGGATGCGCCCGGTTTCGGAGTCCGAGGCGACAGCGATGGTGGGGACCTCAGGGACACCATCGGCGAGCGCGCGCTCCTCGTCTCGACTGACGTCGACCACCTCCATCGTGATCTTTTCTGGGGCGGCGTCCCGCAACAACTCCGCCATCTCACGCGCGTCCTGGCAGGTGGCGCAGCCGACACCCGCCGGGAGGATCAGCCGTGACGAACCGGGACGGGTGTAAAGCGTCAGATGGACCGGGCCGGTCAGCGCGGTGTCGAACCGATCCTTGAGCTGCTGGCGAACCTGTTCCGGGATGACGGCCATATGAAGGTAATACCAGACATCGAACGCCCGGTGTCACCGCCCGATCCCGGCGTTCCGCCGGCACGGTGATGTAACGCGCGCCGCAAGCTTCGTGAGCCCGCGCAAGGTTCGGCGCAAGCACCCTGTTCG
>VBFR01000095.1 GCA_005889345.1 Chloroflexota bacterium | reverse complement strand
TCGCGATCGCCGCGCTCAAGTCATCGAAATAGCCCACCATGGCCGCCGGTGTGTAGAAGATGAGCTTTCGACTCGCGGCATTGCCGACCCTGAAGCCATGCTGGATTCCGGCCGGGATAAAGACGAACGATCCGGCAGGGCAGGAGACTTCGCGACCTTCCAGGAAGATGACGTATTCGCCGTCAAGGATGTAAAAAGCCTCGGCGGCATCGTGGTGGATGTGTAGCGGTGGCCCGAAGCCGGGTGGTTCGTTGGCCTCCAGCAGAGAGAAGGCCCCGCCCGTGTCGATGGCGGTAGCCTTGACCGACATCTGAAACCCACCCAGATCGATCGGCCTCCCCTGGCCGGGTCGCAGAACAATTACTTCCATGGCCGCCAGTGTAGGCGGCCTTGCAGCACGGCGTGGAGCTGAGGCGGCTCTCGGGCCAGCACCAACCCGAGACGAATCGGTAACTCTTGCCCGGTGGTCCCGTTATATCGGCAGATGCGCGCCCGCTATTTTGTGCTGGCGATTCTCGCTATCGCCCTGAGCGGTTGTGCCGCGGGCTCGCGGCTCGCTGCCGGGACCAAGCATGATGCCACGGAGCCGATCCCATGGATCAGCGCCACCCCGACGACGATGCTGTTACCGACGCCTTCGCCGACGCCGATCCCGGCCGGCACCCGCCCGTGTCAGGCTGCCGACGTCCAGGCCGTCTTCGGTGGGATCGGCGCTTTAACCGGCGGCCAGCTCGCCGCCTCGATCCTGTTTGGCAATAGATCCGCCAGCGCGTGCGTCCTCTGGGGCGTCCCCGCCGTCCAGCTCTTCGATAGCGGCGGGCACCAGATTCCGCTGACCGCGAGGCCCGCCCAAGGCCTGCCACCCGCCGGACCCATCCTGGTGCAGCCCGGCACTGCCGATGTCCAGCCCCATATTCCCCGCGCTGGCATCGCCTACGTCGGGATCGAATGGCAGACGCACGATGGGGCGGGATTGGCGTGCGTCCCGACCCCGCGAGAGGCGACCGCGGTCGTCGTTTCGTTGACCGGTGGGGGCAGCAGCCCGCGGGTCGCGCTCAGCGATGCGATGGCAAGGTGGAGCACTATCGCTCCGTGCTACGGCCAAGTGACGGTCAGCCCCTTCCAGCCGTGGCCGTCCCCTGAGGCAAGCCCGGCGCCGAACCCTCTGGATTCCCTCACGATCCGCATCGACGCCCCGTCCTCGGTGACGGCGGGCTCCGTCCTGCGCTACACGGTGACGCTGCAGAACACTGGTAACCAGCCGGTTGTCTTTCCCGCCGACTGCCCGATTTACCTCGAATGGGCGTCGGACGCTACGCGAGCCTTTGCCAAAGAGCCGCACATTCTCAACTGCCGGCCCGCCGGAAGCATCGCGCCAGGCCAGTCGGTCCGGTTCGCCATGCAGATCCCGGTTCCCTCGGGGACCCAACCCGCTCCATACGACCTCCGCTGGCAGTTTGTCGACTTGCCTGGCCCCGAGCTGCGCCAGGGCAAGGCAACGGTCACCGTCAGCGGCTGACCGGAACTTTCCGGGGCGTCGTCCGTCTTACTCCCAAGCGTGAAGGCTGCCACAGCCGTTCTTGCCGCCCTCCTGGTCTCGGGGTGCGCCGCGGGCGCAACGACTTCCGCGCCCGTCACGACGAAATCGACGGGTCCCGACATGGCCTCGCCCAGTCCTCGGGCGAGTGCTTCGAACGCCGCCGGCTCGGTGAGCATGATCGACGTCGCGGGCCCGCCTGACCTCATCCTGAAGGACACCGCGCCGGCTCATCTGGCTGCCTCGCTCTACCTGAGCGTCGGTGGCTACGACGCCTCAACACGAAACATCACGGAAATGGCCGTCAGCTTCTCCAGCCAGGGCCGCCGGATTGGGTTCGTCGCTGACGAAACGCTGACGTGCAACGGCCTCGCTCTGCAGCGGAGAGGCGGCACCTTTGACCTCAAAGTGTCGACGGACACCTTCGCCGGCAAGGGCGTGACCTGCACCTACCGGTCCGGGCCGAATTTGGGAACGATCGCGTTCACCGCCCCGGTCGCTCCGGCGATCCTGTCGCCCCAGGACAACAGTGTGGTGGCCCGTAGCGCCCGGACCCCGGTCACGTTCCGCATCGGTGGCCACAGCACGATGTTCTACGTGATCGCGCTCGGGCCGAGCAGCAAGGCCTGGTCAGATCCCACAGGGACCCGGCCGCCTCAGGTGCTGCTCGACACCCGCGCGTTTTCCCCTGGTCATGGGTTCGTCGCGCTCAACCAGTTCTTCGACCTGCCCGACCTGCACTCGACTGGCTTCCAATCCGTGGAGCTCCATGGCCAGGCGGTCCAGCAGATCGGCGTGACCTGGGCATAGCGGGGTTGCGACTCGGTCGCATCGAGCGAAACGGAAGCAGTGTGCTCAGAGACCGATGCCGACAGGAATGCCCAGGGTGAGGTCGACGGTCGTCAGCTGGCCTGCCCGGACCGTGACAGACGTCTGGCTGGCGGTAGTTGGGAACGGGTCCGAGCCTTCTTTGGATGCGACGATGCAGTAGGTCCCAGGTTCCAGGGCGACGTGATAGCGGCCCTTTATGTCAGTTCGGGTGTCCCATGTCATGTTGTCCCGCGGGTTGCTCGAGGTAAGCACCCCGAGGTAGCAGTCCGTTATCCGAATTTGAGCCACGGCCGGTCGAAGCGGGCAATTCATCGTCTTGGCACCTGGGTTGCAGATCGATTCAGAAATGGTCCCCGAGATTCCTGAAGCTCGCGGCCACACGATGAGCAGGACCACGGCGGCGAGCCCAAAGCCGATCAGGAGGTCCCTTGTCGTCCCTCGAAGCAGCGTTCGCGCGCGCTGGATCGCCACACCAATATGACGATGGCCCTCGGCGCTTCCCGGCTGCCGGCCTATTTCGCAGGGTTCGGCGACCGACCCCGATCACTAAGTGAGCATGCTTCGGACTCTCTCGGTCATCGCGGTAGCGATCGCGATGAGCTCTGTGCAGGCCGCCGCTGCAGCCACCTCGGGAGGCGTGACGATCACCCTGGCGTGCGAGATTGGGACCGTCGGGACGGGAACGTTCACGGTTACGGCCAACGGCAGCAGCTCCCTGGTGACTGTTCCGTGCGGCGGCTCCGCGACCGCGACCAACTCAGCATGGATGCCTGGGGCCGAGGCGAGGATCGAGCAGACGGCTGGACCGGCGGGAACGGTGCTGGCAACCCACCAGCGCGTGTACCTTGCGACATATGCTGCATCGTTTTATACGATGGCGCATGCCTGCTCGCCGGCGTTTACAGCTCCAGAGTGCCCGCCGGGGACCTCCGGCCGCCGGGCGCCGATGCCTTGGTGGATGATCGCCGGGCTCTTCGGCTTCCTCGTATTCGTCATCGTGGCAGCGGTCCTGGCCCCGGTTGTGATCGTGGGGCAGCAAATTCGCTACTTCCACCGCATTTTCTTCGACAATCCGGAAGCCTTCAGGAAGGCCATGAGAAACCTGGCGTTGATGCCGGGAATGGCATGGCGGATTCGACTGCGGTCCAAGCTGCTCCGGATTCCCCTTCCGCCTGGCTTCGAGGATGCTCAACAGCTGATTCGGGACGATAGGCAGCGGGTCTAGGGGACTCCCGAGCCCTCACGAGTAGGCGAGGGTGAATTAGAGTCGTGACGACGTGGCGCTGATCTGCCGGCCTACGCGAAGCTCAACCTGCCGCGCGACGTCACCGGCCGGCGTGCCAACGGGCACCACGACATTGATTCCGTGATGCAGCCATCTCGCTGCATGACCTGGTGGATCGAGAGAACGGACTGTCGCGTCTTCGGCTCGTCGGCCCGGCGATCGCGGGCGAAAACCTCGTTCTGGAGACGGCCCAGGAGCTGGAAGGCCAGGTCAGCCGCCCGCTGCCATTCACGATCCGTCTCTTCAAGCGCATCCCGATAGGCGCCGGCCTTGGGGGCGGAAGCGCCGACGCGGCCGCGTTTCTCAACGCCGCCAACTTTCTATATGACTTGAAGCTCGCGAACGACGAGCTGGTCCAGAGTGCGACGGCCGTCGGGCAGACGTACCCTTCCTGCTTTACGGCGGTACGGCCCGGGCGACCGGCCTGGGATCGACCGTCGTTCCGCTACCGGCCGTGCCCTCGAGCCGGCGCTTCCTCGTCGTCTGCCCACCGGATGAGATTTCGACTCGCGCGATCTATGAGGCCGTCGACGGCCTGTATGGCGCGGCGAGCACCAGCACCGCGGCCGCGAGCACCACCACGGTTCCGGCGGATAACCCTCTCATTCGCGGTTAGGCCAGTCATCGCTCGCGCCATTCCGGATTTCCGGTTGGGGCAATATTGCGGCTGTGAGACCCGACCTCCCGATGGGGACCGTCACCTTCCTTTTCACCGACGTCGAAGGCTCGACCCGACTCTTGCAGGAGGTGGGCGCCGACGCGTATGCCGCTGCACTCGCAGAGCATCATCGCATCCTGCGCCAGGCATTTCAGGCCCACGCTGGCGTCGAAGTCAATACCCAGGGGGACGCCTTCCTGGCCGCCTTCACCAGCGCCAGCGAAGCCGTCGCCGCGGCGACCGATGCCCAGCGGGCCTTGGGCGGCGGCCCAATCCATGTCCGCATGGGGCTGCACACCGGCAAGGCCCTCCTGACCAACGGCGACTATGTCGGCCTCGAACTTCACCGCGGGGCGCGGATCGCCGCGGCAGCGCACGGCGGCCAGATCGTGCTTTCCCGGGCGACCCGGGTGCTGCTCGGCGAAGGTTTACCGCTTCGAGATCTGGGTGAGCACCGCGTCAGGGATTTCGAAGAGCCGGTGTGGATTTTCCAGATCGGCAAGACGATATTCCCACCACTCAAGACGATCTCGAACACCAACCTGCCGAAGCCCGTATCCAGCTTTGTTGGGCGAGAGCGCGAAGTCAGCGAGATCGTCGCCCTGCTTCGCGACGGAGCCCGGCTCGTCACTCTCACCGGGCCCGGCGGCTCCGGCAAGACACGGCTGGCGATCGAGGTGGGTTCCGAGCTGGTGCCCGAGCACCGAAATGGCGTCTTCTGGGTGGGGCTCGCACCGCTACGCGATCCGACCCTGGTCAGCGAGACGATCAGGCGGATCCTTGGAGCCAAAAGCGGGCTGGCTGGGCACATCGGTGACAAGCAGATGCTGCTGTTGCTCGACAACTTCGAGCAGGTGGTTGAAGCCGCTCCAGGCCTCGCCGCTTTGCTCGAGGCGTGTCCCAACCTGCGATTGCTCGTGACCAGCCGCGAGGTCTTGCGTGTGCGCGGCGAAGTTGACTATGGCGTGCCGCCGCTGGCCGACCCTGAAGCCATCGAGCTGTTCTGTGCCCGGGCACGAGTCAATCCGGACGAGACGGTTGCCGAGCTCTGCCGCCGGCTTGACAGTCTGCCCCTCGCGCTGGAACTCGCCGCCGCCCGGACGAGCGTCCTGACGGTGGACCAGATCCTCGAACGCCTCTCGCAGCGACTGGACCTCCTCAAGGGCGGCCGCGACGCCGAGGCCAGGCAGCAGACGCTGCGGGCAACCATCGCTTGGAGTTACCAGCTGCTGGCCCCAGAGGAGCAGCGCCTATTTGCGGCTCTCTCCGTCTTCGCTGGCGGTTATGAGCTCGAGGCGGCAGAAGCGGTCGCGGGAGCACGCCTCGACATCCTGCAGTCGCTGATTGACAAGAGCTTGGTGCGTTACCGGGAGGGCCGCTACTGGATGCTGGAAACGATCGGCGAGTTCGCCTCCGAACGCCTCGAGGAATCGGGCGAGGCCGACAAACTCCACCGGCGTCAGGCAGAGCATTTCCTAGCGATGGCCGAAGAGGCCGAGCCTCACCTACGGGATATTTCCGAAAAGGGCTGGCTCGATCGGCTACAACGCGACCACGACAACATCCGAGCTGCGCTTGACTGGTTCGAGCGTTCCGGCGAGACGCAGCATGCCCTGCGGCTGGTGGGAGCGCTATCGCGTTTCTACTACCTGAGGGGCCACTTCCTCGAAGGCCGCCGCCGTCTTGAGCATCTCCTGAGCAGCGACGATCAGCCGACGGCTGCCCGCGGGAAGGCACTCAACGGAGCCGCCGTCTTGGACTACAACACTGGGGAGATGGCGTCGGCCCGGAGTCGGGCGGAAGACGCACTCACCATCAACCGCCGGCTGGGGGAGGCATGGGCAACCGCCTATTCCCAGTTCATGCTGGGTAACATCGTCCATGAGCAGGGCGATCACGCCGGTGCGCTGCGGTTCTATGAGGAGAGCGAACGTACATTTCGCGCGCTGGGGGATGACTTCTACATGCTGCTGACCATTTCGAATGTTGCCTGGGTCTACGAGCGTCTCGGTGACCACGAGCGTAATCGGACACTTCACCTTGAGCTCCTTCGTCGGGCACGGGAGCTTGGAATTGAGCGTTTGGAGGCGCAGTCTCTCGGGCAGTTGGCGATGTATCTCCTCGACCGCGGCCGAGTCGAGGAGGCCCCGTCGATGCTGCGAGACTCGATTCGAATTCATCACAAGCTCGATGACCCGTGGAGCACGGCGATTGACCTTCGCCGCTTTGCCTACGCGCTTGCCGTGGAGCGTAAGCCACTGCCAGCCGCCCGGCTGCTGGCAAAGGCCGTGGCCCAGCTCGAAGAGATTGGCTCGAAGTTGAGCTGGATCCAGGAGTTCAACGAAAAGACGCGGGGAGCAATCCGGGCGCAGCTGGATGAAGCGACCTTTGCCGAGGCTTGGGCGCAGGGCCGAGCCATGTCCATGGACGAAGCGGTCGCGCTCGCTCTCCGGTCATGACAACATGGCGCTGATTCTGCCCGCTTACGCGAAGCTCAACCTGACGCTCGACGTCACCGGCCGGCGTCCCAACGGATACCACGACATCGATTCCGTCATGCAGACCGTTTCGTTGCATGACCTGATTTGGATCGAGCGGACGGACTGTCGCGTCTTCGATGTGGTCGGCCCGGCGATCGCCGGCGAGAACCTGGTTTTGAAGGCGGCTCGGGAGCTGGAAGGTCGTGTCGGCCGTCAGCTGCCGTTCACGATTCGTCTCTTCAAGCGCATCCCGATGGGTGCGGGGCTCGGCGGCGGAAGTGCCGACGCGGCCGCGTTCTTGCGGGCCGCGAACCTTCTCTATGACTTGAAACTCAAGTACGTAGAGCTGATCGAGATTGCTACGGCCGTCGGGCAGGACGTCCCCTTCCTGCTCTCCGGTGGTACTGCGCGGGCGACCGGGCTCGGGTCGACGATCGCTC
>VBFR01000094.1 GCA_005889345.1 Chloroflexota bacterium | reverse complement strand
TGCTGCCGCTTCAGGATCGGATAGAGCGCCAGCGCGATTCCAACGGTGGCGACCCCCTCGATAAGCGCAATCAGCGTCGCCGCGATCATGCGCTGCGAGTTAGCGGCGATAGCGGTCAGGACGTTGTGTGAGCCCAGGAGCGGGGTGATCAGCACATTACTGACGATGAATGTCGCGGTCGCAATCAGAAACAGCGCTCCCACGAACACGGCGGTGCCTCTGTAGCTGTCCGTGGATTCTCTTACGGGCGCAGACGGCCTCCTCGCATTAATCGCGATCCCCTCGCCCGGAATCGGTGAGGTTGCCGGCCCGTGGCCATTGGTGGTCGGTTTCGTATCGATCATGATCTGCCCTCCTTGGGGATTACGCCGCGGCCCGAATGCGCGCGTCTGACTCTTTGGTGTTTACACCGATCACGAGCAGGTACACGAGCGTCCAGACCTCTGCGATTATTGACGGGATGGTGATGTAGCCATGAATCGCCTTGCCAAAATCGGGGACGACGAACGCCGCGAACACGTCCACGAGGTAGCACGCGCCCCCCACGATGAGCACGACACCCAGCGCCTTGGGGAACCACCCTGACTTGTACGCGAGATACCCCAGCGGCACCAGCCAGAGGCCCATGAAGATCGACGCGATGAGAAGCCCGTAATGCTGGGCGTCGACCATGAGCAGCGCCAGGGCGTTGGAACCCGCGGCGCCGAAGCCGGCCAGGTTCACTGCACCGGTTGCGACACGCAGGCCCTCAAATTCGAAAACCGCGTTGAGCATCGTGATACCGGCCCCGATCGAGGCGAGGACGGCCATCGCGGTCGCCGCGCTCTTGTTCACATGCCGGAGCAGTCGGTAGAGCGTCAACGCGAGGAAGACCCAGATAGTCGCCTGGATAAGTTCCCGGCCGTCTTCACCGCATCGCCCGCGACGTAGATCTTGGGATACAGAAAGCCCTGGGCAAAGCCGCCGAAGATGCCGACGAGCAGGTAGAGGACGCCGGCGAATCTCGCGAGGCTCTTAGGTGAGGTCGCGTCAATGTGGCTCTCAGGGACAGTCTGCGAGCTTATGGGCGTGTGGCCATTAGTCGTGGGTTTCGTAGCGATCATGATGTGACTGCCTTGATTACGGTGATGACGACCTTCCCGCGAGCGTGTCCACCGCCGACATGGTCGATCGCTTGACGGGTCTCGCTCAGCCGGTACGTTCGGTCAATGATCGGTGTGACCTTGCCGGTTTCGATCAGCTCCTTGAGAGCAACCAGGATCTCTTGCTTTGGTGAGGCGATGAACGTCCGCACGCTCCGGCTCCCGAACGCAAACGACAGCTTCGCCCTGATCAAGCGACCACCGCCGGCGACCCACCGATGGTCGAACCCTCCGCCGTTGGGCACGAGCGTCCCTTTCGGCGTGAGCGCGCGTCGGAGGTCGGACAAGGAGCGGTTCGACACGTTGTCGAGGATGAAGTCGTAACGTTGGCCGGTCCGTGTGAAGTCCTCTTTGGTGTAGTCGATGACATGGTCCGCACCGATCGATCGGACCAGGTCCACGTTGCTCGTGCTACAGACGCCGGTCACCTCCGCTCCGAGCGACTTCGCGATCTGCACGGCAAAGGTACCGATACCTCCCGAAGCGCCGTTGACGAGGACCTTCTGCCCGGCCCGGACCCTGCCGTGATCGCGAACCGCCAGGAGGGCGACGGTCGCGGCCATGGGAACGGCCGCGGCTTGCTCGAACGTGAGATTGGCCGGCTTGTGCACCAGGGCGTCTTCGGTGACGGAGGCGTACTCCGCAAAGGCGCCGCCCAGACGCCCACTCCAGCCGAAGACCTCGTCACCGGGCTGGAACCGCGTCACGCTGGCGCCGACGGCCTCGACCTCCCCCGCCACGTCGGTACCGCGAACCGGAGCCCAGTCAGCCGGGTTGACGGCGGCCGCCCGAACTCGAACCTGCACGTCGTGGTCTCCGATGTCGGGCTTGTCGATGTCCCGGAGTTCCAGGACCTCGGCGGTCCCGTACTTCTCTTGAACGATCGCCCCCATCGTCGTTACTTCTGCGATGGCAGTCACGGATTCCACCGCTGCTATACCGCCGGACGCTAATTCGCTCTCGCGGGTCTCCGTCGTAATCATGGCTGGCACCCTCCTCGCGGACCTTCGGTTCCGCACTTACACCGTAAACTTATGGCGTAAGCTTAGCACATACGCTGTAAGCCCGTCAGGGACTTACGGTGTATGCTACATGCGTCGTGACGGAGAGATAGATGGCCACGATCGCTCGACGAGAGGCAAAGCGCCGCGCAGCCTTGACCCGGGAGCGGATCCTACGGGCCGCCATCAGCCTCGCCGATCGAGACGGCATCGAATCGCTCAGCATGCGCAAGCTGGGCCATAAACTCGGGGTCGAGGCGATGTCCCTCTACAACCATGTCCGGAATAAGGTGGACATGCTGGACGGCATGGTCGATGTCGTGTTCGGCGAGATCGATCTGCCGGCTAACGGAATCGACTGGCGGACCGCCATGCGCCAGCGCGCGATCTCAGCCCGCCAGGCGCTCTCGCGCCACCCCTGGGCAATCGGCCTGATGGAGTCGCGGGCCACACCCGGACCCGCGACCTTACGGCATCACGACGCAGTCCTTGGAAGTCTCCGAACGGCAGGCTTTTCGGTCGACCTGGCCGCTCACGCCTACTCAATTCTCGACGGCTACACCTATGGATTCACGCTGACAGAGCTGACCTTGCCGTTCCGAAACTCGGAGATTGCTGAGGTAGCAGGAAATATCATGGAGGGGTTCCGGCCAGGCGATTATCCTCACCTGGCCGAGATGGCCGTCGACCGCGCGATGAAACCGGGCTACAACTACGGCGACGAATTTGAATACGGCCTCGATCTCATCCTCGATGGCATTGAGAGGGCCCACAGCCCAGCCCGACGTATGCAATAAATTCGCGGTCGCCGAGGTATTTGCTTGTGCAACCATCCTGCTACGGAGGAGGTAACCTAGCCATGGCGACTCAAATCGATACCGCACAACGTCAAATCGTTATCGTCAAGGATGCCCGGATCCGGCCGATGATGGGAAACCAGGTCCTCGAATCCTTGCCGTTAGCCGGGATCCCCTACTCGATGGTGGATCCGTACATCCTCGTTCACGAGGCGACGGTCCGAATCACGCCGGAGCAGGCGAACCAGGACACGATCCACCCACACCGTGGGTTCGACAACATCTGGTATGCAATCTCGGGCTCCTCGAGCACGGGTCACAGCACCGGTCCCGGCGGCACGATGGAGCGGGCCAAGCTGGAGGAAGGTTCCCTCCTGAAGGTTCGCACTGGCCGCGGCGTCTTGCACGCGGAAGGCCTCGGGAAGGACGAGCTTGCCGAGGGCAAAATCGGCAGCGAGATGCGCGGACTGCTCTTCTGGGTCAACCTGGCCCGCAAGGACAAGGACGTTGAGCCCACAGCACAGGTCGTGCGCCGCGCGGAGCTCCCGTTCCGGCGGGAGGGCGACGCCACCGTCCGGACGCTGGTCGGCGAGGGCTCGCCGGTCACGCTCGGGACTCCGGGCCTCATCCTAGACGTCGAGCTGACGACCGGCGGGGCCGTGACGATCCCGGTTGACTCCACCTTCAACGGCTTCGTCTACTTGTTGGAGGGTGCGGCACGCTTCGGGGCCAACCGCAGCCGGGCGAGCCGCTCGCAGATCGCCGTTCTTGGACCCGGTGGCGAGCTCGCCGTCGCGGATGCGCATCCCGGGACGCGGTTCATGCTCATGGCTGGGAAGCCGTACGGCGAGACACCCATCTACAACGGACCGTACGTCGACTGACGGCGCGTACGCAATCTGACTCCGGGTGCACAGGGCACCCGGAGTTTTTTCTTACTCACGTCGAGTAATCGGTCAGCTCGCGCGGTCGCGTTGGTTGACGGGAATGACGTCCGGACGGAGCGAAGCAATCATCCCTGCTGGCTGATGCCGGAACAGCACCAGGAACCGGCCAGCCTCCATCCACGCGACCGCAATGCCTAGTGGCACGATCAAGAGCTCGACTGGAATGGCCGTATCGAACGCTCGGCCGGGCATGATCGTCGGGAGCTTCTCGCCCATCAGGATGGCAATCGACAGCGCCAGCCCGGCAACCGCCAACCCGGCGAGGGCCCCAACGAGTGCCACGGACGCCTCGTATCCATGCTCGCGCCCAACGCGGCCGGAGAACCGGCGGCGGCCGACCTCGACGGCGCCTAGCAGCAAAACGATCCCCAACGTGAGTTCGGCGAACTGCAGCAAGGTAGCGAAGATGGCGACGTTCGGCAACACCAATCCCTTTACCAGTCCCGAAAGGATGCCACTGTTGGTGCCTGGATTCGACCGAACGAACTGATCGAAATTCTGGATGTAGTGCGGGTCGGCGAACTTATTGAGTCCGGACAGAATGAACTCGATGCCGAGGGCCGTCTGGATGAGCGCAGAGGCGGCAAGGGCCGTGTTTCCGCTGGCGGGAAGCCGGCGAGCGCCGTGGTCGAATCGAAGCGGTGTGGTGCGTCGAAGATTTGCTTTCATGACAGATGGCTATACGAGTCGGGATACGGCCGGAGACCTAGACGACCAGCACCTCGATCTGGCCGTCGCGGACGCGGGCTTGCAAAGCCGGCAAGTTGGCCGGTGGCGTCGCCAGCGAGTGTGAGATCAGCTGGCCGCTAACCGAGAAGACCGTCGGATGGCAGGGACAACGAAGGCGGTGCGCAGCCGTTTCCAGAAGGAGGAGGCAACCCTGGTGGGTACAGACCGCGGACACCGCCTTAATTGTCCCCCCGTCGTTGACGACGACGCCCTCGACGGGACCACTGGAGAAGCGAACCGACTGGCCCGCCGGCACGTCGGCGAGGGCGGCAACCGCCCGCCAGGTGCCGTGATCGGGTTTCAGCGTCGCCTGCTGTCCGAGTGGTTGCGACACAATCGTCCGGTCGATGACGGCGCCGGCCACCCCGGCGGCAGCCGCCAGACCGGCGGTCCGCAGTAGGGCACGGCGCGTGACGGACCCGTGCGCTGGTGGCGGTTCCATCTCCGACCGGAGTTGCCGGCCGAGCCGGTTGATGAAATCGCCACTGGGAAGGTCGGCGCCTGGCTGAGTGGAGCGCAGGGCCGCCGCTCCCTGGAGCGCTTGCATCTCCTCGGCCGAAGCCTTGAATCGGCCCGGCCGCCGGTTGTGGATCAACTCATCCACGAAGGCGGCGATACGATCGACGGAAGTCTTCAATGCAACACCCTTTCCCGAACTTGATCAGCACGCCAGCAGCGCTCGGCCAGCACGATAGGGACCATCAGGTTGATGTAGGCACCAAGGCGCTCGACGAACTCCCGGTCGGGACGATCGGCCGCCGGAATCAGCTCTTCCACGAGCCCGACAATCCGATCGACGGGACGGCTCACGACAACATCCTCTGCCCGACTTCGGCAGCAAGCCGCAGCGCTCGATATTGGAGGATCTTCGCGTTCCCCGGGCTGACGCCCATCGCGCGAGCGGCCTCCTTGATCGAGCAGCCGCGGAGGAAGCGCAGCTCAAGGATCGCCCGCGAGCGGTCCGGCAGCAACGCAAGGATGCGACCGGCGCGGCCGGACTCATCGGCCGAGGGCGTAGGGTCGTACGGCCGGCCGATGTTATCCACGTCGACGTCTGCCTGCGGTGTCCCGTAATGCCTGCGCCAGTGGTCCGCCAGCACGCTCCGAATCGCGACATTGATATAGGCACTGACCTGGATGACCGGAGAAGGGAGGCTCAGATTCGGCAGGCTTTTGAGGAACACCTCGGAGGTCAGGTCCTCGGCATCCGGGCGGTTCCCGACCCGCGCGAACATGAGGCGGTAGACCCTCACCACGTTGTCGTTGTAGATGGTCTCCCAGTCGGCGTACGTCGCGCCCTCCAGCACGTGGACCTCAGGCCGGGACCCCCAGGGGAGGGGGGTCCCGGTGGGTGGGAGGGGGACTACGACGTGGAAACGGAAATTCGGTTCCGCGGGGTTCGGCGCATGGGGAGATACGAGCGGCGATACGACCTTGCCGGCAGCGCCCGAAGCAGCATCAGGCTGGCGAGGACGTACAACGGTCCCGACTGGACGTCGGTAGCGCCTGCCATAAAGACCATGCCGAGCCCCTGGCCGAACACCCAGATCAGTGCCGCGAGCAGCACGCTGATGCGGAGTGCCCATCGGCTGAGCGTGTTGGTGATCAAACTGAGGCCGACCGCCGTTTCGAGTGCGGCGAGCACGCCATTGGCCAGGGTCGGATTGATCGCGACGACCGCCTGACCCGCGCTGATGACGGCGCGAAGTGGGCCTGGTTGACCCTGACTCATGGCCGTGATCAATTGCAAGAAGTTGTGGAAGTCGGCCGGCTGCCATTCGAGCACGCCGTCGATCAGCCAGATGACCCCGAACGCGATGCGGATCGATGCCCACCACTCGACATGCCATCTGCGCGGCCAGCGGGCTTGGGCGAGAGACGTCGATCTTTGAACCGCCATCCATCAAGAAGTCCGGCGGCCGTTACGAAGGACGACTGACCAGAGGTGATTTTCCGCGCGCCGCAGGACTCGACGGAAGCCTACGTACCCCGCTGCAGAGTCCTCATGGGCGAGCTGGCCACACATCATCCGGAGCCACCATTCCGGCTCGACGGTGCACATCCGCGCATGCGACCCTTCGCTCCACCGGTCGGCTCGGGCCTGACGCTCGTCCATGGATGCCTCGGGCTACCTCGCACGCCCGGCTAGGGGGTCACCGTGATGGTGCCGACCATCAGGGGGTGAATGGTGCAGTGGTAGGGGATCTTTCCGGCCTGGGTGAAGGTGACCACAAACTTGTAGCCCTTGTTCTGGAGGCAGGAATCAAAGCTGGTGGCGTCATCGGAGGTCACGGTGTGCGCCACGTTCGGGTCCTGCCAGTCCCATTCGATGGATTGACCCACCTTGACCGTCATGTTGTTCGGACTGAACCGGCCGACCGTGTCCGGATCGGAAACGACGTTCGAGACGATGGCCGGGGTGACTGCCGCGGTGCTGTTCCCTTTGACAGTGCAGCCGGTGTCTCCCGTACCCGCATTGGTGCCACCCCCCGTGCCGCACGCGGCGAGCGTCAGCACGCTTCCGGCAGCGATGACCAAGACTTTCCAGGTGTTCATGTAGCCTCCTAGATCTCTGCGAGTATTTCGTTCTCGAAATACTTGTTGCTAAGACGCTAACGTACTAGTTATCGGTAAGTCAAAGTTTGTATTGGAATCGGGCAGTTTCGTGCTCGGCGTGCCACGATGCGGTTGATGACGAAGGACGTTGACCACGTCGACGACATCCTGGGCGAGTGGCAGCGGGCTTATCCGATGGTTGATGCAAGCCCGATTGGGATTACGGGGCGGGTTACGCGAATTGCGCTCTACACAGAGCGGAGCGCCGACGACCACCTCGAGCGGTACCGACTCACCCCGTCGGAGTTCGAGGTCCTTCTGGCGCTGCATGCCAGTGCCGCCCAGCAGCTCTCACCGACCCAGCTTGCCAGAGGCCAGCAGATGTCATCCGCCGGCATCACCGGCCTGGTCGACCAGCTCGTCGCCTTTGGGCTCGCGTCGCGATCCCGCGAGCCTCACGACCGGCGGCGTGTCCAGGTATCGCTGACCCGCCAGGGCTCCGAAATGGTCGCCACGGCAGGGGCCGGCTGGCGGCGAAACCAGCAGCGTCTCGCCCGCTCGCTGGGGGCGGATGTGCGTTCCCTCGACAGGCTGCTGGGGCAACTCGTAACCGCCGTCGACTCTGGATTCAATGAGTCGCTGGACGGAACAAGTCGCCGAATGGCCCGCATCGCCCTGCACATCAATACCGAGGCAGAAGCTGTCTTCTCAGGATTCGGCGTCACCCACGGCGGCTTCCAGGTGCTTGCCTCGCTCTATCGCGCCGGTCCACCCTACCGCCGATCGCCCTCCCGGGTGGCGCGCGGCCTGATGCTTTCCGGCGCCGGGCTGAGCGGGCGAATGGATCAACTCGAGCGCATCGGGCTGCTGAAACGCAACCGCGATCGGGACGACCGCCGCGCCGTTGTCGTCGAGCTCACCCCCGCCGGACGTCGCCTGGTGCGGGTGGCCTTCCCCAAGTTCGTCGCGAGCCACGCCCAACTCCTGAGCGGGGCCCTCGAACCAGAGCAGCAATCCGCCCTGCGCGCATTGCTGCGAACTGTTCTCCTGGAATTTGAATCATCCGAACTATCTGGGCAGGCCTAGCGCCTCAGCGCATGCCCCGCCTCCTTTTCGGGCTGGTCGAAGTCGTGATGCTGGTCCTGTTTGCCCTGTCAGCACGATTCGCCTATCGCTCCGGGGGCCGCCCGCGACTCGTCGAGCTGCTCAGCGCCGTCCCGTTCGGCCTTCTTCTCGAGCAGGGCGACATCAAGATTTTCGGCTCGTACGCCTATAGCCAGGGGTTTTTCATCAAGTTGGGTTCGGTCCCCGTGGCGATCGCGCTCGCCTGGGCCATGATCATCACCTCCTCGATGTTCATGTCGGACCGTCTGCGCATCCCGCAGCGGCTTGCACCCTTCGCCGACGCCGTCTTTGCCATCCTGCTCGATCTCTCGCTCGACGCGATCGCCATCCGGCAGGGCCTGTGGCACTGGAACATCCCACTCAACGCCGGCTTCTTCGGCGTCCCCGCCGGTAACTACTACGGTTGGCTGTTTGTCGCGTTCGGCTTCAGTGCCTGGACACGATGGGTTCGCGCTCGCGGCGGCGCCCGCTCTAGCTGGTCGTGGTTGCAACTCCTCGTTCCCGTTCCCGCATACCTGACACTCCTCCTCGCTCTGGTGCCGTTCATCGTCCTGCAGCAGTGGTTCTTCGGAGGACCGACGGGCGGATTCCCTCCATTTCTCGTCACCCTGGCGCTCTTCAGCCTGGTGGCGGGGTGCTCGATCCGGAGAGGTGGGGGCCGCTTGCCACGCCCCTGGCTCATGCCGCTCTTCCCGCGCCTGCTGATTCATGGATATTTTTTGTCCGCCGGTATCCTGCTCGGCATCTTCCAGCAGGTTCCAGTGTTGCTGGCGATGTCGCTCGGCATGGTGCTGCTCGAGCTCTCGCTCGCTCCCGCAGCCCACCGCCTGTAACCCGGACCGTATTCGGCTATGTCCCTCCGCCAATTTCGTACGCTCTGGAATAACTAACTAGCGAGCGAGATTCTTGAGGTGGAATTAGATCAAAACGTATTCAAGGGAGCACGCTCGCATGAAATGGAACATCGACCCGACACACAGCCAGGCGGAGTTCTCAGTCCGGCATATGTTCACGAAGGTCCGGGGCCACATCGTCGTGGCTAGCGGCGTTGTTGACGTCGATGAATCGGATCCGACGAAGGCGGTGATCGTTGCCCGACTGGATCCTTCGACGGTCAACACCGGCGTTCCGGTCCGGGACGATCACCTACGCAGCCTCGACTTCTTCGATATCCAACGGTACCCGGAGATTGTCTTTCACAGCACGGCCGTCAGCCAAACGGCGGCCGACCACTATGCCGTCGTCGGCGTGCTATCCATGCACGGCATCGACAGACCGGTGACGCTCCAGGCCCGTGCCGGCGGCGACGGGATCGATCCGTTCGGCAATCGGCGGGCAGGCGTCAGCGCGAGGACCACGGTAAACCGCAAGGACTTCGGCCTGAATTGGAACCGTGTGCTCGAAAGCGGCGGCCTTTTGGTCGGCGACGAGATCGATATCAACCTGGAAATCGAAGCGGTTCTGGACCAGGTTGCACGGGACACGGCCGCATGATGCCCCTACGTTCCCGTGGAGCCATCGGCCTTGGCGCCGTCGTCGTCATTGTGATTATTGGCCTGGGAGTTCTTCTGAGCCGCCAGACTCCTGCGGCCTCACCTGGAGGTTTCTACCTCCAGACGAACATCGTGTCGGACGTCAAGGGCACGGCCCGGGTCACAGACCCGAACGTGATCAATCCCTGGGGCATCGTCGCCGGTCCAGGGACACCGTTCTGGATCGCCGACAACAATGCCGGGGTGTCGACCATTTACACGGGAAGCGGCACGCCGCTTCCGGGCGCCCCTGTCTCAGTCAAGATCCCCGCTCCGGCCGGCAGCGCCGCTGATGCCGTCGGTGCACCGACCGGCCTGGTCTTCAACGGGTCGTCGAGCTTCACCGTGGGTCAAGGCTCGGCGTCCAGCCCGAGCCTCTTCCTCTTCGCGACCGAGGACGGCACCATCGCGGGCTGGAGCCCAATGGCCAATCCCGCGAGCGCCATCGTCGTGGCGGACAATTCCGCCGAAGGCGCGGTTTACAAAGGCCTGGCGATCGCGACCGACGGCGCGCAGGCTCACCTCTTCGCGGCCAACTTCCGGGAGAACACGGTCGACGTGTTCGACAGCAGCTTCCAGCGGGTCAATGTGGCCGGTTCCTTTACGGATTCCATGATCCCCGGCGGCTTCGCGCCATTCAACGTCGCCAACCTCAACGGCAAGCTCTACGTGAGCTACGCCAGGCAGAACGCGGCAAAGCACGACGACGTCGCGGGCGCCGGCAACGGATACATCGACGTCTATGACCTGAACGGCACGCTGGTCAAGCGCCTGATCTCCGCGGGCCAACTCGACTCGCCGTGGGGACTGGCCCTGGCTCCCGCGGGCTTTGGAAAGTTTGGCAATGACCTGCTTGTCGGCAACTTCGGCGACGGCAGGATCAACGCGTTCGATCCGGCCTCAGGAAAATTTCTCGGTTCGCTGAACGACCAGCGTGGCAAACCGTTGCAGATCGAAGGCCTCTGGGGCCTGGCATTCGGTACCGGGCAGAACACGGGCAATTCGAACAGCCTCTTCTTCGCTGCCGGTATCGGCGGCGAGAAGCACGGACTCGTCGGCAGCCTGCAACCCGTCGGCGCGACCACGTCCACTTCCGGCTCCGGCGCGACCAGCCCCGGCTCCGGCTCATCCGGCTACGGCTACTGAGCCGTCGACATTCAAGGAGGCAACACAAAACATGAATCGACTGTTGTGGATCGTCGGACTCCCCATCTTCCTGGCGGCCTGCGGCGCGCCAGGCGGGCTTTATGGCAGCGCACCCGCTAGTTCGCCGGCGGGATCGGCGCCAGTGGCGTCCGCGAGTGCGACTCCAACACCGTCAGCGACGGTCGCTCCGCCGCCCGCGCCCGTCGCGCCCGCCAGTGTGCTTGCGACGCAGAACGCGCGGCTGGGCGCGATCCTGGCCAACGCGCAAGGCCGCACCCTCTATTACTTCGTGCCCGAACGTGGCGGCAAGATCGTCTGCGGTAGCAGCGCCTGCGCCACCTACTGGCCGCCGTCCCTCAATGCAGGCGGAAACCCGACCGGCGGCGCCGGTGTGACCGGCCAGCTCGGCCTCATCGCTCGTGGAGGCGGTGCGCAGCAGATCACCTATAGCACCTGGCCTCTGTACACATTCGCCGGTGACTCAGCCGCCGGCCAGACCAGCGGGCAGGGCGTCGTGGGCTTCGGCGGGAAGTGGCTGGTCGCCACCCCCGGGCTCCAGCCCTAAAGGAGAAAACACATGAAGAAATCGATCCCGGTCGTCGCGACCCTCGCCGCCATCGTCGTCGGAACCGCGGCAACCAGCACCGCCCTCGCGAGCTCGGCTTCGACCGCGACCGCCGGCCACAACAGCAAGATCTCCGCCGCTCTCGTTATCGCCTGGAACCAGGAGCTGCTGAGGATCGTGCAAACGCCGGGCGCGCAGCCGGCCACGGTTCATCAGACGCGCAGCTACGCGATGCTGCATGCGGCGATCGACGACGCCATCGTGTCCATCACCCACGACGCGTCGCCGCTGCTGGTCTCGGTCAGGGCTCCACGCGGCGCCCGGCCAGACGCGGCGGCGATTGAAGCGGGCCGTGCCACGCTCACGGCACTGTATCCCGGTTTCAAAGCGGAGCTCGCGCAGCTGGCCGATGGTCAGCTCGCCACGATCCCAAACGGAGCCGACAAGCAGCACGGCATCCAGGTCGGCGACGCCATCGCGGCAAAGCTCCTGCAGCTGCGCGCCAATGACGGTTCCGCCGTCGTCCCGCCGCCCTTCATGCCTGGCACCCAGCCCGGCAACTACCGGCCGACGCCGCCGAACTTCCCCACGCCGGTCTTCACGACCTGGGGCAAGGTGACACCCTTCGTCTTGAAGAACGGATCGCAGTTCCGCCCCGGGGCGCCGCCGGCGCTGACCAGCGCGGCGTACGCGCAGGCGCTGAACGAGGTCAAGAGCCTGGGTCAGAACACCAGTACGACCCGGACCGCCGAGCAGACCGTCATCGGCAAATTCTGGGCTCCGCCAATCTGGAACACCTGGAACGTCATCGCCGAGAACGCGGCCCTCGCACACCACACCAACCTGGAGCGCACCGCCCGGCTGTTCGCGATTCTCAACCTCTCGTTCGCGGATAGCACCATCGCGATGTACGACGGGAAATATCACTATCAGCTCTGGCGGCCGATTACGGCCATCCGCCTCGCGGATACGGATGGGAACCCCGCCACCATCGCTGACCCGAACTGGACAGCGCTCGCCAACACCGCCGCCGATCCGTCGTATCCGGGCGCGCACAGCACCATCAGCGCCGCGGGGGCGACCGTACTGGCTGCGATCTTCGGCAATCGCGACCGCATCCAGGTCACGTCGAGCGCCCTACCCGGCACCGTGCGGACGTTTGACAGCTACGGCGACGTGGCCACGGAAGCAGGCCTCAGCCGCATCTTCGCCGGACAGCATTTTCGCTTCGATCACGTCGAGGGCCTCGAGCTCGGCCACGACGTCGCGCAATTCGTCCTTCGCCACTCAGATCAGGAGGATTAGGAATGACACGGACGTCGAAAGCAATTGGAACGCTGGCGGCGCTCACGACGATGGGTGCCGCGCTGGTCAGTCTCCAGCCGGCGCAGGCCGAAGACAACGGGCACGCTGGACGAAGCTACGTGCAGACCAACCTGGTGTCGGATGTCCCCGGGCTGGCGAAGGTCACCGACCCGAACCTGAAGAATCCATGGGGCACGTCCACCGCCCCGGGTCTCCCCATTTGGGTGTCAGACAACAACGCGGGCGTCACGACCCTGTACGACGGAGCCGGCCAGCCCATCCCACTTCAGGCCAAGACGCCGCTGAATGCGGTAACCATCCCGGCCCCGCCGTCCGCCGGGAAGGGCGCGATTGGGGCCCCGACCGGGACCGTCTTCAATCCGACCGGGTCGGGCTTCGCCGTCTCCCAGAAGGGCACCTCGGGTTCCAGTCGATTCCTCTTCGCGACCGAGGACGGCACGATTATCGGCTGGAGCCCAGCCGTTGACCGCGTCAACGGGATCATCGCCGTCGATCGCTCGACGGTCGCCGACCCGGCAGGCAACGTCGGCGCGGTGTACAAGGGCCTCGCGCTGGTGACGACTCCGGCCGGCACCTTCCTCTACGCGACCAACTTCCGCTTCGGCACGGTCGAGGTTTTCGACAGTAGCTTCAACTTCGTCACGACCTTCACCGATCCGGCTGTCCCGGCTGGGTTCGCCCCTTTCGGGATCCATAACATCGGTGGGGAGCTGTTCGTCACCTTCGCAAAGCAAAAGCCCGACAAGCACGACGACCTGGCGGGACCGGGCAACGGATTCGTCGACGTCTTCAGTCCCAACGGCGACCTGCTTCAACGGCTCGTCAGCGGAGGCCGGCTCAACTCTCCCTGGGCCGTGACCCTAGCACCGGCGACCTTCGGAGCGTTTGGCGGCGACATCCTGGTCGGTAACTTCGGCGACGGGCGCGTCAATGCGTACAATCGCGCGACGGGTCATGTGGAGGGGCGGCTGCTGAACGCCACGGGCCAGCCGCTTACGATTCCCGGTCTATGGGGGCTCCGCTTCCCCGCCGGCTCGCTGAACGCCGTGCCCGGCGCACTCTACTTCACCGCCGGCATCAACGACGAACA
>VBFR01000031.1 GCA_005889345.1 Chloroflexota bacterium | reverse complement strand
GGTAGCGGATCTCGAATTTGGACCCAAGCTCGCGCCTCAGGCTCTCGACGAGCTTGTCGTCCCAGTCGTCGTGCGCCCCGGCGCCTCCGCCTTGGACGAACAGTAGTTGGCGTCTCGTGAGCATCAATTCAGGGACCGAGCACGACGAACATTGGTTCGATGTTAGCGACGAGTCCTGCCGGGACGCCAGCCCGGTCCTCCACATATTCAGATAAGTAATGCGGAGTGATCGGGTTGCGCTCCATCCGGCCAGTTCAGCTGCTACCTATCAGATGGTCTAGCGGTCGCTCGCCGTAACCAACTGGCTCGGCACGACCGGTCGTGGGTGCGCCTCGTGCCAGTGAGCCATCAGCCGCTCATTGGGCGGATGCCGTTCCAGTGCTCGGACCACCTTGAGCGCGGTGACCATAGAGACGCCGCGACCTCGCACGACGGCCCTGGCAGTTGGCTCGGACAATCCCGCGTGTGTGGCGAGATCAGAGAGTTGCCACCCTCTCTTGACTAGTTCCAACCTGATAAGACGGCTATCGAAGCAGATGTGCATTTGCTCATGATCGCCGGGTTAGGAGGTTAGGGAACCGCTTGGCGACGCTCGCCACATGAATTGGAGCGGGCACTTTTGATAGCAACGTTGACAGTAGCGCCGGCGAACTATGGGGAACTCTGGCGAACGACGCGCCCGCGAACTTCAAAACCGGTGCTCGGCATCCTTGGCGATGTCGAGGGACGGATCGTTCCAGTCGCGCCCCCGCCATTTTCAATTCGGAGCTGATACCAGCGCCGCGCCGTGATGCCCGTACATGACTCGTAGCTTCCTACCCTGAACATGCGTTCTGACAGCAACCGTGACAGCAACCCGACCCACGGCTTAAGGCGCGCGCTCGACAGACCGGACAACACTCGCCGGTAGCGCCTGGTTCGCACCCAGTACTCGCGATCGTATTCGTCGTGGCAGCTGATGTGATCTGGCGAAGATCAGGGAGGGGTCTTTGCAGGCCCCACCCTTCTTAGACCTCGTTCGCGCGCGTAAGCGAACCTTGTTGGACCACTCGGCGGACTGTCTTTGGCGAGCCAAGCTTGATGGCTTCGCGCGCCACCACGATCACCCATAGATAGTAGGACAGCACTAGCAGCCGGTTCGCGTACCCGACCAGACCAATCACGCCAGCAGGCAGAACCTTTGGCGCCTGCGTCGGCGTCGGTAGGCCCGTCGCCATAAATGTGCCCACCATCAGGGCGAACGACGCCACCAGAAGCAGCACGCTGATCCATGCCAGGTCCGCGCTCACGAGAAGGCTCCTTCTCGCGCCAGACCATTCGGAGGTTCGACCGAGCTTGATGCTGATGATCATGGCGGCAATCGGCAAGCAGCCCATGCCGAATACCCCGGCGACGTTGTGCATAGTGATGTTGTTGAGATCGAATACGGCCGCCATGGCTTCTCCAAGGCCCGCGAGAACGAGCAGGCCCAGCCCGATCCTGGCGGAGGTGCTTCGAAGTTGCCCACGAATCGCGTAGGCGAGCGCGCAGGTGCTGATGCCCCAGCAGGCGAACACCAGCGAAAGCACCCAAGGGTAACGACCGTTCGCGTACTCACTGACCATCCGCCAGGCGGGGTCGAATTCAGGGCTCAGAGCATGGAGCGCGCCGAGAAAGCCCAGCCCCGCCACCGTGCCACCGATTGCCAGACGAGCCGCACGGATCGAGATCGTCGCTCCGCCGTTCTCCAAACCTAGCGTCTTCATCTTCGTCTCTCCTCTATTTGGGCTCGCGCCCCGGGTTTACGTCTTCACCCGAAACGTCGGTGCCAATCGACCTGTCCGGACATCCGCTGGGCGGCTTCCCAGCCAGAGACCAATGTCCGGACCCGGGCCTCGGCTCCGACGTCGCTGGCGAAAGGCACCAGAAAGGTGCTAACAAAGGAGGCAACAAATGAAATTCATGATCTTGACCTACGCCTCGCAGCAGGATTACGACGCGATGACCGGGAAGGCCAGCGGCAAAACGGTGTGGTCGGCGAAGGACTTCGCCGCGATGGGCGCCTTCATGGAGTCGTTTAACAAGGAGTTGGCTGACACCGGCGAGCTGGTCGAGACCCGAGGCCTGACGGCCCCGGTCCATGCCCGCCGGGTGCAGCTTCGGGGGGGCGTGCCCGTCGTCACCGATGGACCGTTCGCCGAAACGGCTGAGGTCCTCGCTGGTTACTGGATCGTCGAATGCGACAGCTTCGATCGCGCCACGGAGATCGCCGCCCGGCTATCGAAGACCCCCTACCCCGGCGATCCGTCCACGGCGTATGCGGACGTGCGGCCGATCGCGGAGTCGCGGCAGGAGCTTGACATCTAGGAGTCCGTTGCGAGATCGAGAGTTAGAGGACCTGTTGCGCGACTTGACGCCGCAGGTCCTCGCGGCGCTCGTTCGCCGCTACGGTCATTTCGATCTGGCCGAGGATGCAGTCCAGGAAGGGTTGCTGGCGGCGGCCATGCAATGGGCGGATGGCATCCCTGCCGACCCCAAAGCCTGGCTGATCACGGTTGCCTCTCGCAAACTGACCGACCTGCTGCGCAGCGAGCAGGCGCGGCAGCGCCGGGAGGATCGCGTCGCCCAATGGACCCTACCGGATCAGCGGCTCGCGGCGCCGGCCGATGCGCCAGGGCCGTCTGACGACAGCCTCGTCCTTCTCTTTATGTGCTGCCATCCATCGTTGTCGGCAGCGTCCCAGATTGCCCTTACCCTGCGAGCGGTTGGTGGCCTTACCACCGCCGAGGTCGCGCGTGCGTTTCTCGCTCCGGAAGAGACTATGACGCGACGCATCACGCGAGCAAAGCAGACCATTAAGGACAGCGGGATTCCTTTTCGCATGCCTCCAGTTTCCGAGCGAGGCGAGCGGCTGGCGGCCATGCTTCATGTGCTCTACCTGATCTTCAACGAGGGCTACGCCACGACATCGGGGCCGAGCCTCCAGCGCGCCGACCTTGCGACCGAAGCGATCCGCCTGGCGCGGATAGTGCATCGCCTGCTGCCCGACGATTCGGAAGTGACCGGCCTTCTCGCCCTAATGTTGCTGACCGATGCGCGTCGCCCGACGCGCACCGGCCCAAACGGCGAGCTCATTCCCCTGGCGGAACAGGAACGAAGCCGCTGGAATCGGGAGCAGATCACCGAGGGCCTCGCCCTCGTCCAACAGGCGCTGACGAGCGCTGACGTCGGCCCCTATCAGCTCCAGGCCATGATCGCCGCCTTGCACGACGAAGCGCCCAGCAGCGACGCTACCGATTGGCCGCAGATTGTGGAACTGTACGAAGCGCTGATGCGCCTGGCTGACAATCCGGTCGTCGCCCTGAATCATGCGGTGGCGGTGGCGATGGCGCGAGGACCCAGCGCAGGCCTCGCTCTCGTCGACCAATTAGAGAAGGATGGGCGCATCGCAGATGACCCACGGCTGCTTGCGGTCCGTGCGCATCTGCTCGAAAAGATCGGCGATCGCGCGGCGGCTCGAACCTGCTACGAAGCGGCTGCGCGTCGGACGACCAGCCTGCCACGACAGCGCTATCTGAACGAACAGGCTGCCCGCCTGGCCGACTAGGACTCGCAATTGCTCTCGGCGATGAAGGAAGACCGCGCCTTAGTGCTGTCCTCGTAGGAGCAGCGCCCCGATGACGGCGACGGCGCAGCCGATGACGATTCCGATCGTCTGTCCCCTGGTGATCCGGCCCCGCTGCGGCTGCGCTAGCATCGCGGCGAGACGTCGCTGGGTCTCGTTCACCTTTTCGACGACCTGCGGATCCGTGTCCGGAGGCAGCTGGACAATCGCCTGGCGCAGGGCGTCCATTGATGGAACCGGGAAGGATGCTCGACGCCGCCGAGAGAGGAGCGTCATCACCACTGCGCCACCAAACACCAGCCCGAGGCTGAGGAGGATCCAGCCGATCCATCGGGTTTGCGCCTTCGCAACAATCGGGTTCTGCAGGGTGGCGAACTGGTATCCACCGACTGCCAGGAGGACGGGCATTCCCCGATAGACGTCGACCGTTCCGGTCGCGCCGGCCAGGAGAACCTGATCCTGCTCGCTCTCCCAGGGAAGGACGATCTCGCTGGCGCCGCTCGGAGCCTGGACGACGACGTGCTCCTCCGGCCCGCCCTTGCGGAGATGATTGGCGGACGCCCTCACGACGGTGACCGGCACCACGGCATAGCAGTTGTCTGAGGAGGTGCTTGCGGCGGTGCAGGGTGTCGCCTGCTGATAGGCGTCGACCGAATTCGATGGGTCCGGCACAAGGAATGCGGCGGCCCCCAACGCGATCAGCAGGGCGGCGATAACCCCGAGCAGAACGACTTTCCACATGGCGGTTGGCGCGTTCACTTACGTCATGTAACGGCGGTTGGTCGCAGTTCTCGCGACCAGGCAGTTCTCAGGCGAGGGCGACGAGGTTGGTAGCGCTCAGCGTGTTGATGACGGTGTCGGCCGCAACGCCGCAGGCTGCGGCCCGTTCGCAACCTCGTAGTTGCCAGCCGAGTTGCCCAGGGGCGTGAGCATCGGTGTCGATGGCGAAGCGGCAACCTGCCTCCACTGCCAGTCTGAGAAGCCGCTTTGGCGGGTCGAGGCGCTCGGGACGTGAGTTGATCTCCACGGCGACGTCGAACCGCCTGCAAGCCTCGAAGACGGCTTCCGCGTCGAAGTCCGATGCTGGTCGCCCTCTACCGGCGACGATGCGACCGGTGCAGTGGCCCAGCACGTTGGTGAGCGGGTTGGCGACTGCCGTCATCATTCGTTCAGTCATCTGCTCGCGGGGCATGCGCAGCTTCGAATGCACGCTGGCGACGACGATGTCGAGACGGTCAAGCAGGCCGTCCTCCTGGTCGAGCGAGCCGTCCTCGTTGATATCGACTTCTATGCCGGTGAGGATGCGGAAGGGTGCCAGCCCGACGTTGAGCCGCTCCACTTCCTCGAGTTGCTGGCGCAACCGCTCCGCGGAGAGGCCCCTGGCCACGGTGAGTCGGGGCGAGTGGTCTGTCAGGGCGACATACTCGTGACCCAGCGAGCGCGCCGTCTCGGCCATCTCCAAGATGCTGCTGCCGCCGTCCGACCAGTCGGAGTGGGTGTGGCAGTCGCCCCGAAGCGCCCTACGTAGTGCAGCGGCGTCGTCGGCCACGGCGCGACCTTCGGTTGATTCCAGCCGACGCAGGTAGACCGGAGCTTCGCCGCGCTGTGCTTCGGTGATCGCCAGCGCCGTCACAGCGCCGATACCGGACAGCTTCTGGAGCGAACCCTCACGGATCCTCCGATCGAGCTCCTCCGCTGTAAGTGCTGAAACTAGGTCGGCCGCGCGGCGAAAGGCGCGAACGCGGTACGTCGGCTCCTGCGCAAGTTCCAAAAGGAATGCGATGCGCCGCAGGGCGATGACAGCTGGGGCATCGAGGGGCACAGACCATGTGTACCTGATCGGCCCCGCCCTTGACTCATGCCGCCGCCGCGACGACCTGCCTAGGCCTTGGTCTCGGCCGTCCGCTCCGCCACCTTGCCGAGGTTGACCATCACGATGACCGCGATGATGGTGATGATGATGGCGTAGATGAAGAGCGAGATAACCTGGGCGCCCGAGCCAAAAATCTGCCTCACGAGCGCCGTGATTGCGCTGTTCCAGGCGAGCGCGGCGACCACCCCGAAGGCAGCCGACGCCAGAGAAATCATGGTCTGCAAATACACCGAACGGTTGGACACGTAACGCCTCCTTTGATCGGAAAGTTTGCTCGTCTCTAATTTTGGATCGTCAGGCGCCATCCACCCAAATTTTTGACGGGTGGGAGAATGAAGGGCTTGAAGGGCGAGCTGAGCAGCAGGCGGCCGCAGCCGGTGGTCGCGCCACTGACGCGGGCCGCGATCTTCCTGGTGGTAACGGTCAACCCCGGCGATGACCACCGAGCGACCGTTCGGGCCTTGTGCGAAGACTTCCCGGCGCTGGTCCGGGCGGTGGCCTTCCGTGACCTCGAGGGCTACCTGTCCTGCGTGATCGGCTTTGGCTCTGCCGCCTGGGACCGGGTCTTCGGCGACCCCCGGCCGGCCGAGCTGCACGAGTTCCGGGATGTCCGGGCCGGGCCGCGCCACGCGGTCTCCACCCCCGGCGACATCCTCTTCCACATCCGGGCTGCCCGGACGGACCTCTGTTTCGAGCTGGCGACGCAGTTCATGGATCGTCTCCGGCAGGCCGTTACCCCTGTCGACGAGGTCCACGGCTTTCAGTACTTCGACGATCGCGACCTGATCGGCTTCGTCGACGGGACCGAGAACCCGACGGGTCAGCTGGCGGTCGAGGCCACCATCATCGGCGAAGAGGACGCGCCCTTCGCCGGTGGAAGCTACGTCATCGTGCAGAAGTACCTGCACGACATGGCCGCTTGGAACGCGCTGTCGACGGAGGCACAGGAGCGGATCATCGGTCGCACCAAGCTGTCCGACATCGAGCTGGCGGAGGGCATCAAGCCCACCTCGGCGCACAACGCACTGACGATCATCGAGGAGAACGGGAAGGAGATCAAGATCCTCCGCGACAACATGCCATTTGGTGACGCGGCGCGCGGGGAGTTCGGAACCTACTTCATCGGCTACGCGCGATCACCGCGCCCGATTGAGCAGATGCTGGAAAACATGTTCGTAGGCCGACCCCCCGGCAACTACGATCGCTTGCTCGACTTCAGTCGGGCGGTCACCGGCACCCTTTTCTTTGTGCCGTCCCTGGATTTACTGGAGTCTCTTACCTCCTAGCGACCAATTTCCAGGGGAGTGCTCACGGTGGCCAGGGCGAATTCGATCGCTTCGTCGAAGGCCATCCGTCGTCCTTCATCCCACCTCATGCGAGCCACGTCCGGATCCAGGCCGTTGCGGGCGAGCTGGACGTGGGGCGAGACGAACGCCTCCCACGGCGCTGGTGG
>VBFR01000030.1 GCA_005889345.1 Chloroflexota bacterium | reverse complement strand
CCGCATCCCAAGCTCGGGATCGGCCTTTTGACTCCAGGCGAGGGTTGCGCCGATGTCATCGTAAAGAGCCTCAAGGCGGTCCAGCCACTCGGCCAGGTGGCCAGGCCTGCGCGATTCGGCAACCCCGACCAGATATGAAGCTAGCCGGGTCTGGATGGGATCGAGCTCGCCGGCCTGCTCGAGCTGCTGACGGCCATAACTCCGAAT
>VBFR01000195.1 GCA_005889345.1 Chloroflexota bacterium | reverse complement strand
CCTGATCTACTTCCTTCGACACCACGACGGCCTGAAGCCGATCATTGTCTTGATCGCGCTGGGCGGGGAATTCTTGGGGAGTTGCGTCCGGGCGCGGGCGCAAAGTCTCGGCTTCACCTGCGACGTGGGGATCCTCGCCCGGCCGGAGCGGGTCGTCATCATCGTCGCGGGCCTGCTGCTCGAATCGATCGGCATCAGGTTCGGGCCCTGGTCACCGCTGACGGTGGCACTGCTCGTCCTGGCGGTCGGCACCAACTTCACTGCCGTGCAGCGCGTCTGGGTGGTCTGGCAGCAGAACCGGGCTGAGCTGCGCGCCATCCGCGGGCAGACGACCCCATCGGCCGGCGTCGAGAAGCCTGCCGAAGCGCAACCGGTCCGGACCGCGATGCGGCGCTTCTTCGAGAATCTGGGCAAGACCTAACCCAGATATAGCCGCACGCCACTAGGTATCATGTGGGCGTGCAGGTCGCGATCTACGCCGACCGTGATCCGGGGGGCAAGAAATTCATCGCCACCCTCAAGCGGCGGCTGAAGAATGAAGAGATCCGCGCCTGGCAGATCCAGAAGCAGGCGCCCTTCACCCTGGTGCACGCCGGTGACCGCTACACGAAAATTCGCGTGACCTTCGTGCCGGCGGGCACACCGAGTTTCAGCCGCGCCGCCAGGGCCGGCTTGCTGGGCGCCTTCAAGAACCCCGAGCCAACCCTACTCGCCACCATCTCGGACGGGCCATCCGCCGATCGTGTGCTGGGTTTCGTCGTCGGCATGCTCACCCGCCATGCCGAGCCGCTCGGCGTCTCCGGCGTCGGTATCCCGCTCAGCCGCTAGCTCGTTTCGGTCTCGGTGGCGACGCCGCCACGCAGACCGAAGAGGTGTTTCTGCCAGGCGAGGTAGATCACGATCGCCACATTGATCAGCAGAATGCTGACGCGCACCGGCGTCTGGCGGTTGAGGACTTCCGAGACCTCGAGTGGAATGCCGATACACCCGGCGATGACGGTCAGGTACTCAGCCCAGCGGCGGCGACGCGCCAGCCCGACCGCTTCGGTAAGCTCCAGCAGCCCAAACAGCAGCGCGCCGATCCCGATGAGCAGCACGGTGCGCGTGGAAAATTCGCCGATGGGGCGCAGCACCGTGATCAGGATGCGCGGGATCAATCGCCGTTCTGGGTTGACGTCCAGCTCGGCCACCCACTGTCGGACCAGCGAAACCACACTGCGGCTCCGGGTCAGCAACGCGATTCCGAGGATGAACACCAGGCTGCCGCGGATGGCGCGTTCCAGGATGATGAGCCGCACCACCGTATCGACCGGTTGCGTCTCGCGGCCGAGCTCGCGTTTGATCTTCTGCCACAGGGTCACTGCGGCAGCGCCTCGAGCAGGCGATCGAGATCCTCGTCACTGTTGTAGTAGTGGGGCGAGGCACGAAGGAAATCACCGCGCAGCGAGATGATGACGCCGGCCTCCCGTAAGCGGGTGTGCAGCTCCGCCGGCACCATCCGTGGATGACGAAATGACACGATGCCAGAACGCTCGGATGCAAGCGTCGGTTTCAGCACCAGCTCGTAGCCGCGGTTCGGTAGTTCGTCGCGCAGCCGGTCGGCCAGCCGAAGCACGCCGTTTTCGACCGCCTCGATACCGGCGCGCAGCAGGAGGTTGACGGCGGCTCCCATGCCCAGAATGCCCGGATAATTGGGGGCCGTCTCCTCGAAGCGACGGGCATCCGGCTTGAGCGTGAGGTCATAGACAAAGTACTCCTCGTCGTGCACCACGCTGTCGGCGCCGACCGTCACTGGCGTCAACCGCTCGAGCATTCGCGGTCCGACGTATGCGAAACCCACGCCGATCGGACCCAACAGCCACTTCTGGGCACCCGCGCAGAGGAAGTCGACCGGCGTGGCTCGCAGGTCAAGCCGGACCGCGCCGGCCGCCTGGATCGCGTCGACCACCAGCAAGACATCACGGGCCTTGAGCGCGGTGCCGAGCGCGGCCAGGTCGGTCCGAAACCCGCTCCAGAATTGGACCGCGCTGATGGCCAGGACGCGAGTGCGTTGGTCGCAGAGCCGCACCAGGGCCTTGACGTCGATGCGCCCATGCTCGGCCCGGTAGAGGCGGAGCTCGACGCCTTTGCGCTTGAGTCCCATCCAGGGATAGATGTTGGCGGGAAATTCCCTGTCAACGCCGACGATGTTGTCACCCGCCTCCCAATCGAGACCGGCCGCCACCAGGCCGAGCCCCGACGTCGTGTTCTTGGTGAAGGCGATCGACTCCGGCCCGACCGACAGCAGCTCCGCAACCCGTCCGCGAACCTGGGTGCGAAAGCGCTCCCAGTGCTCCAGGTCGAACGGTTCCTCGGTCAGCCGCCCGAGGAAGACGTCCATCGTGGAGCGGACCGGGGTCGCCAGCGGTGCGATATTGGCGTGATCGAGATAGGCGTAGCGGCGCGCGATGGGATATAGCGCTCGCATCTCCTGCGGCGTGAGCGGCATACTTTGGGCACACTACACTAGGCATGTTGGGCGAGGCGACCATCATTGACATCGCGGACTTCGAGCGGGTCGACATGCGCGTCGGCCGGGTCCTTCTAGCCGAGCCCTTTCCGCAAGCCCGCAAGCCGGCCTACAAGCTTCGCATCGATTTTGGGCCGCTCGGCATCCGGAGCTCCAGCGCCCAGCTGACGGTGCACTACCGACCGGAGGATCTGCTCGGCAGGCTGGTCATCGCCGTCGTGAACTTTCCGGCACGACAGATTGGTCTGGTCCGCTCCGAGGTCCTCGTGCTGGGGGTGCCCGATCCGAACGGCGCCGTGGTCCTGCTCGCTCCCACCGTCGACGTCCCGCTCGGGGGTCGTGTCTTCTGAGCGTTCCGCCGCTGACCCCTTACCTGGTGAGTGAATGGCACGATCAGGCGACGGGCGCCCGCGGATGGTTCGTCATCGATCGCCTCGTCGGCGGCATGTGCTCCGGCGGCATCCGCATGCGCCCGGGCGTAACGGTCGACGAGGTCACCCAGCTGGCACGCACCATGTCGCACAAGATGGCCGTTCTCGACATCCCCTACGGCGGCGCCAAGTCGGGGATCGACTGCGATCCCGCGTCGGCCCAGGCGCCCGCCGTGCTGCGTGGCTTCATCGAGGCGATCCGTCCCTTCATCGCCGAGCGCTATGCGACCGGCGCGGACCTGGGGACACGTGAGGACGACATTATCGCCGCCTGCCAGCTCGCCGGCTTGACGCACCCACTGCAGGCGGGATTCAAGACTGAAGGAGGGGCCGGGCTCAGCCGTGTCAAGCAGGCCCTGGCCCTAACCAGCGAAGGCATCCCCATCACCGAGCTGATCGCCGGCTATGGTGTGGCGGAGTGCACGGCGGAAGCGTCCGACGTGCTGGGCGTGCCGCTGAGGGGCGCGACGGTGGCGCTCCAGGGGTTCGGCAACGTGGGGGGCGCCGCCGCGCGCTATCTCGACCGCGCTCGGGCCCGTATCACCGTGGTGGCCGATATCGAGGGGACCATCGTCGACGAGGACGGCCTGGACGTGCCGCACCTGCTCTCGATCCGCGACCGCTACGGCCGGGTCGATCGCAAACACCTCAAGCCCGGAACGCGCCAGGAACCTGAGCCCGCCTGGCTCAGCCATCGCGTGGACATCATGATCCCGGCAGCCATCGGGAACGCGATCCGCATCGACAACCAGGCGGGCATCAACTGCCGCCTGCTGGTCGAGGCCGCGAACAACCCCGTGACACCGGAGGCCGAAGCGCAACTCGAAGCGCGCGGGATCACGATCCTGCCCGACTTCGTCGCCAATGCCGCCGCGGCTTTTCTTTTCTGCGGCCTGCTGGAGAAGCGACTCGAGCCCAATCTCGATTCGATCTTCACGGTAACCAGCCGTCAACTCCGCAGTACGACGCGCGAGCTGCTCGAGCGGGCGCGGCGCGAGAAGGTCTCCAACCGGCGCGCGGCCGAAGAGATCGCCGAATTGCGCCTGCGGGCGCGCCGACCTTAGAACCGCTGGGCGTGGCGGCGCATCATGCAGTCGTCCATCACGACATCGAGGCCCGACGCGCGAGCGCGCGCCGCGGCGGCCTCGTCGATGACGCCGTCCTGCAGCCAGACGGCAGTCGCCCTGATGGCGATCGCGTCGTCCACGATAGGTCCCACGAACTCCGACCGCCGAAAGACCTCGACCACGTCGACAGGCTGCGGGATGTCACGCAAGCTCGGATAGGCGTGCTCACCCAGCACCTCCTCGACGTTGGGATTGACCGGGATGATGCGATAGCCCGCCCGCTGCAGGTAGCTCGCGACACCGTGGCTGGGCCGACGCGGGTTGGCGCTGAGGCCGACGACCGCAATCGTCTTCGCCGAGCTCAGGATCTTTTCAGCGACGTCCACCACTGCGGGTCCACGCATTCACTCTACAGACGCTAGCCTCGCGACCCTGACCTAGAATTCGCACTGTGGCGCCCGCGACCCGGCTCTCGCCCATCCCCATCCAGATCGTGGACGCCTTCCGCGCGGTCGCACCGGCGATCGAGGCGTTTGCCCTCGAGCACGATCTGCTGATCGACCGCTACCGTCGAGGAAAGCCATCCTGGGAGCTACGCTTCGCGCGCCGCGTGGGTGGCCAGGCCGTGATCACGATCAGCTACCGGGAGCGCACCGGCCATGTCCTCGATGTCAGCACCACCTGGTGGGTCGACGACCGCGCGATGAAGACCCGCCGGCTGCGCTCCGAGAAGATTGGCGTGTACGATCGGCGCGCGCCATCGGCGGCCCTGGTAGGGCAGCTTGAGGCGGGGCTGCAAACGGTCGACCAATGGACCCTGTCCGATTTGGGTCCGCCGCGTGGTCCGTTCCCATCAGCCGCCCCCGGCGTGGAAAGGGCGGCGAGATTGTCACTCCGATGAGCGACGCCGGCGAAGACCGCGCCGCCAAGGAGGAGCTGCGACTCGCCTTCGGCCGCGCGATCGGCTTCACGCTCGCCGCGCTGATTCTCTTGCTCGGCGGCGGCATCCTGCTGATCCTGATCGCAGCCGCCTTCTTTCGCTTCGCCTTTGGCGGCTAACGCACCGGTTGGAGGCGGCGGGCCACCGATCGCGGCGGCGGATCGACGGCACTCGGGTGAAGGATGCCCGCCATGATCTCGACGCTGTCCACGAGCCGTGGACCCGGCCGGCTGAAGAAGGCGTTGCCGTCAACCACCCAGGTCTGCGCTGCGAGCGCATCGAAGCGCCCGCGGGCGGTCTCGAGCTCGCGCAGGCTGCGGTCCAGAGTAAAGCCGCACGCCATCACGACCACGACCTCGGGATCGGCGTCGATCACCTGCTGCCAATCGATTGCATGCGCCGCGTGGCGCGCCACGCCAAGCCGCTCGTCGCCGCCCGCGATGGTGACGAGCTCCGGGGTCCAGTGACCGCAGTTGAAGGGCGGGTCGATCCACTCGAGGCAGACCACCTTCCGTCGGGTGCGGCCGGCGACCCGTTGCTGGACGGCCGCGACTCGCCGACGAAGCGCATCGCAGACCTGCTTCGCCGCATCAGGCCGGCCGACCAGTCGTCCAACAAAGAGAATATTCTCGAAGACGTCCTCGAGACTTTCCGGTTCGAGCGAGACGAGCTGGGGTGACGACCCCAGCCGGCGCGCAGCCCGCTCCACGATCGGATAGGAGACGGCGCAGACCTCGCAGAGTTCCTGCGTGAGGATCAGGTCGGGATGGAGCGCCTCGAGGAGCGGCGCATCGAGCGCGTAGATACTGCTCCCCTCGTGGACCAGCGCCCGAATGTGCCGATCCACCTCGGCACTGGAGCTCGTTTCCGACAGCACGCTGCGGGTGAGCACCGGCTTGCCACGGACCGACTCCGGGTAATCGCACTCATGCGTTATTGCGACCAGGTCGTTCTCAAGGCCAAGCGAGCAGACGATTTCCGTCGCGCTGGGCAGCAGCGAGGCGATGCGCACTCAGCGATCGGCCGGGACGAAGGGGTTCAACAGCATTTCTTCTTCGATCGTCGTCGAGGGCCCGTGGCCTGGATAGACCACGGTCTTGCGCGGCAGGCGATAGAGCACGTTGCGAATGCTGAAGACGATCTTGTGCGTGTCCCCCCCGGGCAGGTCGGTCCGGCCGATGCCACGCTGGAACAGGGTGTCGCCCGCGTAGCAGTCCAGCCCGAAGAGAAAGCAGACCGATCCCTGGGTGTGGCCCGGCGTGTGCAGTACCCGTAGGCTCACGTCCTGGAACGACAGGGCCGTATCGTGGGCCAGGTCGGTGTCGATGGAAAAGGGCGCAAAGCCAGGGGGCACAAAGGGTAGCTGGCCGAATCGCTCCCAATCGAGGATCGCGAGATCATCGGGATGCATCCCGACCGGCGCACCGGTCTCTTGGTGCAGTTTGGGAACACCGCCCACGTGGTCGATGTGCCCGTGGGTCACGAGGATCCGCTCCACGGTGAGCCGTTCCTTAAGAACGCGCTCCAGCACGCGGTCGACCTGCAAGCCCGGATCGACGGCGAGCGCGGCCGTCGTGTCCCGCCGCCGGATCAGGTAGCAGTTCTCGCCGAAAAGATCGTCGGGAAAGATCGAAACAGCGAGCTTTTCGCGCAGCGCCTCCGCCGGGGTCATCCGACGCCGATCTCCCAGGAGGCCGAGGTCAGCACCTCCGGCCCGGCTTCTGTGACCAGCACCATTTCCTCGAGGCGAACGCCACCCCAGTCCGGGATGTAGATCCCCGGCTCGTTGGTGACCACCATGCCGGCTCGCAGCGGCGTGTGGTCGGTGGGCGACAGGAAGGGCCGCTCGTGCACCTGTAACCCGATGCCATGCCCCAGGCCATGGCCGAAGGCGTGCGTCTCGCCGGCGAGCACCTCGCGTGCCCGCCGGTCGACGGTATCGGCGGTCACACCCGGCTTCATCAGGGCCATCGATTCGAGCTGCGCCTGACGGACGGCTTCGATGACGCGGGCTTGCTCCGTGGTCGGCTCGCCGAGAACGATGGTTCTCGTCGTGTCGCTGTGGTAGCCGGCGGCGCTGGCGCCGAAATCCACGACCACCATGTCGCCGCGCTCCAGCACACGGTCCGAGGCGCGGCCGTGCGGCAGGGCGCCGCGCTCCCCGGCGGCAACGATCGTCTCGAAGGCTGGACCGTCGGCTCCCAGTTCGCGGAAGGTCTGCTCCAGCAGGAAGGCGACATCGCGCTCGCGTAGCCCCGGCCGGATCGCCCCTCGGACGCGATCGAAGGCCCGGCCCGCGATTCCAGCGACCGACCGCAGCAGCTCAACCTCCTCGGGCGCCTTGACGATGCGCAGCTCCTCCACCAGGCCCGCGATCGCCACGAGGGTGTGCTCGGCAGCAAGCGCGCCGGAGAGCCGCTGATGCTGATCGAACGTCAGATGTTGCGAGTCGAAACCGACCCGCCCAAGTTTCAGCGCCTTGAGACGTTGCGCGACCAGCGCCCAGAGCCCGTGCGAGGGGCCCGATCGGATGAGCGTGAAACCCGGTGCTTCGGCTTCCATTTGCAGCCAGTAGCGGCTGTCGCCCAGGATCTCCGCGTCGGTACGGCTGATGACCAGGTACGCGAGGCTACCGCTGAAGCCCGACAGATACCGGATGTTCTCCGGGCTCGTAACGACGACGCCGTCCAGCTCCAGGTCCACCAGGCGCCCCCGCAAGGCGGCCACCCGGTGCGCCGATTGGTCAGCTCGCATCGGCGCTCATGATACGAAGCGTGCGCGTCGAAACCGCCTCAGCTGATGCCCTCGGGCCGGGCCGAGCCAAGCGAGCTGAGGGGCTCGGTGGCCAGTTCCGCAAGCTGCCCCAACAGGTCCATGGCCGCGTCGACCGGCTCCGCTCGGTAGACGGCGACCGCGCCCCAGATCGCCCCACGCTGCGCCATTGGCGTCGCTACCACCGCGCCGGCAGGCGGGTCCTGGCCGTGGAGCAGGTGTCGGGACCAGCGACTCTGCCGCAGGTCGTGAATCACCACCGGCTTCTCCGTGTAGAGCGTCCACTCGAGGAGCGCCTCCAGCACGGGTGCCAGCTCTTCGAGACGGTCGGGCCGTCCGGGGAGCGCAAAGCTGTCTTTGTTCCAACGACCCTCCGCGTCCCAGAAGACGACCATGCCCCCGGCCGCCTCCAGCATCTGCAGCGCGCGCCCCAGCAGAAGGTTGGCGGCCATCTCGCGGACATGGCTCGTCTGGACAGTCGGCTCCGACTCCCGTGCCGGCGCCAGCGGGCGTTCCACTCTGGCTGCTTCCACCTGACGTCCAGCCTAACCGGCAGTGTCGAGGCTGGCAAGACTCATTGCTGGCTCCGCTATTGACACGATCGAGATTTTCCGTGAGGCTGGCGTTGGGAATGGCCCGTTTGAGGCCAGGGAGGGAATAGATGACAGAAGCAGACGGCCCACTTGGGGCGCCGACGCCAGCGACCGAAACCACGGTCGCTGCGGAACCGACTCAGGCACCGGCGCCAGCTGGCGGCCGGCGGCGATCGGGGCGCCGGTGGCTGATCATCGGAGGCATCGCGCTGGTCTTCCTGTTGATCATCGGCTACGTCCTCGGCGGCGCGGCGGCGGCGGGCGGCCCGGTGGGGCGCGCCGACAGCGCACTGCACACGGCGATCAGCCACAACAACGAGACGGTCGACAGCTTCAACAACGATCCGTTCAATGGCATCGATTTCAGTTCCAACTCGGTGGATGTTGCCACGGTCAAGGCCGCGGTCGCGACCGACAAGCAGAAGGTCGCCAAATGGCAAACGCAGGTCTCAAGCGATCGCACCGCGCTGCAACAGGTTCGCCCTGACCTGAAGAGTTCTCTTCTTACGCTACCCGAGCAGGGCACCCTCGAGCGGCATCGTCAGCGGGTCGAGGCCGCCTTGTCGGCGCTGAACACAGCTCAGAAAGGCATCGACCTCTACACGAAGGAGTTCGCCTTCGTCGACCCCTTCCTGGATGCGATGGCCGGATTTGAGGCGATTGGGAAGGCGGGGACCGCGAACGACCTCGCAGGGGTGAAGGCGCAGTTGCCGGCGACTGGCGCCAACATGAAGAAAGCGGTTGACCTGGCCCAGCCGCCCGCCGTCCCGGCCGAGTTCGCGTCGGCCCTCAAGTCGATCCAACAGGTATTAAACGACCTCCAGGCGCTGGTTGCGGCGGTCGACGCGAACAATGCCGCGGCGGCCCAGAAGGCCGACGCTGCGCTCCAAGCGGACGCAGCCGTTCTCGACAAGTACGACTGGAAATCCGTGGATGCCGCGTCCAAAGCGCTCTTCCAGCCGCTCATCGATGCCTACAACCGTGACATGAAGGTCGCGGCGGGCAACTAACCCGCAGCTCGGGAGCCGGCGTCCCGCCCCGGGCGCCGGCGCCAACCGAGGACGAGCGTCAGCAGGAACACGACGACCCCGAGGCGGATCGCGGCATCCGCCAGGTTGAAGTCGGTCGGCCACAGGTGGACTTCGATGAAGTCGATGACGCTCCCCAGGCGCACGCGGTCGACGAGGTTGCTGGTCGCTCCGCCGGCGACGGCGCCGAGTGCCACGGCGCCGGCCGTGCCTGGCGCCCCGCGCAGCACGATGACGGCCACCGCCACGACGACCAGGATGGACACCGCGAGGAAGAGCAGGTTGTGGCCACGAAAGAGGCCGAGGCTGGCGCCCGAGTTGCTGGTCAATCGGAACCACAGCCAGCCGGTGATGACCGTAACCTCGTGGTCCGGCCGGAGCGAGCCCTGGGCCCAAACCTTGGTGGCCTGATCCGCGCCGATTACCAGCACGGCAATCGCACCCGCCGCTAGCAGATCGCGACGCCGGGCCATCGGCGCCATGCTAGCGGCCCGAATCGACTAACGCTTCGGAGTTGGGTGTGGCGAGTTCGTCGCCCCGTTTCCCTGGCCGTTGCCGTTCGGCGAGGCGGCGGGGCTGCCGTTGCCATTGCCATTCGAGGTGGCCGGCTTGTCCGCCGTTTGCAGCGCCTGGGCGGCGCGGTCGCGCGCCTGCTTGATTTGCGCGTCGTGCGTGGCGATCGCCTGGCTGAGTCGGTTCACCATGGCCGCCCCAACCGCCGGATCGGTCTGTTTTTCGGCCTGGATCACGAGCGCGGCGTCGTTGAGCTGGTCATCCAGCGCGCGCAGTGCCTGGTCGGCGAGGTCGACGCGATGGCGGGCGAACATCGCCTGGGCCTCCGCCATCCGGGTCCTGGCGAGGTCGAGGTGGAAGGCGAGCTGATCCGAGACGCCGAAGGTGAGTGCACCACGGGTGTTCTCGAGGACGCCCTTCAGCGGGTAGAAGATCGAGTCCGGGAGGCTGTCGGCGGATACGCCGACGGCCCCGGCCACGAGCAACACCGCGGCGGCCGCCGACGCGAGGACCAGGCGCCGGATCGGATGGACGCGGGATCGCGCCCTGTTCGATTGCTCGACGGCGGCCAAAACCAGGTTCCAGCCCCGAATCTTCGCTCCCGGGGGAGGAACGTAGGGTTCGACGGCACGCAGACGCTCTGCCAGCCGCTCCAGCCGCTCCACCTCAGGAGTCAATTGACGGCCCTCCCCTGCAAAGCGCGTTCCAGGGAGCCGAGGGCGCGGTGTTGCAGCGCCTGGATAGCACCGACACTCTTGCCCAAGATCGAGGCCACCTGCGCGGCGGTCAGATCCTGGAAGAAGCGGAGGATCAGAACCTGTTGCTGCTCGTCGGTCAGGTCGCGGATGGCGGCGTGCAGATCCTCGTTCGAGAGTTGTTCAACGGCGAGCTCCGAGGGATCGGCCGATTCCAGCGCCGGCGCGTGCTCGAGCGAAACCAGCGTGACTTTGCCGTGGCGGCGATAGTGATCGATGGTGGCGTTGTGCGCGATGCGGTAGATCCATGATGAAAACGCCACGCCCTGATCCTGGAAGAGGTCGAGACGAGTGAGGCTGCGGGTCATGGTATCGATAGCCAGGTCCTCCGCGTCCTCAGCGCGCCCAAGGCGGGCGTAGACATAGTTGTAGATCCGGTCGAAGTAGCGCTCATAGAGAGCGCGGACGGCGTCCTGGTCCCCTTTACGCACCCGCTCGATGAGGGGGCGGTCGTCGTCGGACGCCGCCTTTCCCAGTGGGCGCATTGGGTGCCATTATGGGCGGTGCCGAGTTCGACACGCGGCCGCCGAGCTACCACCAATTCACGCATGATCACCCTCTAATACGCGCAAGCGGGTGGCCGGCATATTGGCCGGGCTTACTCGCGACAACGTTGTCGCGACGGAGTCGCGATCAGGCGACGACGATCGAGCCCGCTTCCCCCTCGGTCAGCTCGCCGATGACCGCGGCCGCCACCTGCCTGGCCTGCAGCGCCACAAGCAGGGCTTCCACGGCCCCCTCCGGGACGGCGAGCAGCAGCCCGCCCGAGGTCTGGGCATCGCAGAGCAGGACCTGGAGCGCGGCCGGCAGGTGCGCGGGCCAGCGAACGCGGGAGGCGAGAAAGCGCTCGTTCGATCGGGTGCCCCCCGGCACCTCGCCGGCGTCGGCGAGCATCTCGGCTCCCGGAAGCAACGGAACCGCGGCCGCCTCGACGCGGGCGGCGAGGCCTGACGCCCGGGCCAGATAGTGAAGATGTCCGAGCAGGCCGAAGCCGGTGACGTCGGTGGCGGCATGGACGTCCACATCGGCCATGGCGTCGGCGGCGTCGCGGTTCAGCCGGAGCATCCCCTCGATGGCCGCCGCGGCGGAGGCCGGGGGCGCAACCTGATGCTTGATCGCGGTCGAGATGACGCCGGTGCCCAGCGGCTTGGTCAACACCAGGCGGTCGCCCGGCCGGCCTCCCCGATTGCGCCGCACCCGCTCGGGATGGACCGTACCGGTCACGGCAAGGCCGTATTTTGGCTCCCGGTCGTCGATGCTGTGGCCGCCCAGAATATCGATGCCCGCTTCGCGGACCTTGTCGAGGCCACCGCGCAGAATGTCGGCCAGCACCGACGGTCCCAGCTCTTTGATGGGGAAGGCCACCAGGTTGACCGCCATCAGGGGCTGCGCGCCCATCGCATAGATGTCGCTCAAGGCATTCGCCGCCGCGATGGCGCCGAAGGTGTAGGCGTCATCGACGATGGGCGTGAAGAAGTCGGTGGTGACCACCAGGGCGAGGTCGGGTCGAAGCTGGTAGACCGCAGCGTCATCGCTGGTCTCCAGCCCGACCAGGACGTTGGGGTTGTCGAGCCGTGTGGGCAAGTGGCTCAGGACCTGAGCCAGGTCTTCAGGACCGATCTTGCAGGCTCAACCCGCACCGTGCGACCACTGCGTGAGCCGCACTTTTTCCACGGTACTCATGATCTGCACTCTACTAAGGCTGTCAGGGTCGCGGGATTTCCCGCGTGACACCTGTTACCGTCACCTCAATGGAGGTGACGTTTCTCGGGACGGGGGCGGCCTTTTCCCCGCACGCCTACAACGCGGCGATCCTCATCGATCGAACCATCTTGATGGATGCCGGCGCACCATTGACCGTGCATCTGCCGAAGGCCGGCGTGGCGCTCCAGGAGCCCCGCGCGGTGATGCTCAGCCATTTTCACGCCGACCATACTTTCGGCCTCGCCTGGCTGATCCTGGGCCGGGTATTGCATCAGGAGCACTCGCCGCCACTCACGGTCTTCGGTCCCGCCGGATCGACGTCCTATCTCGAGCGGCTGCTCGATCTTGCCTGGGGCGAGGAGATGCGCCGCTACAGCTGGGACCGGCTGAAGCTGACGGTGCATGAACTCTCTGGCGGCGACAGCTTCGCCATCGATGGAAGCCCTGCCCACGCCTATCGAATGCGGCACGCCAGCCGCCTCGACTGCCTGGGCTTCATGATGGAGCGCGACGGCGTCCGCCTCGGCTACAGCGGCGACGCCGAGATGTCAGCCGAACTCGAGGCGCTGGTCGCCGCCTCGGATCACGTGATCACGGAAATGACCTACGACGAAGGGGCTGGAGGCAGCATGCACCTGGGGCGCACGGACGTCGAGGGCTTGATGCAGCGGCATCCGTCGACCCGATTCATCATCACCCACCGCGGCAGCAACGGCTCGCTCAACGGGGCGACGATCGCTCGTGACTTCCTGACGCTGCACCTTCCTCTCTGAGCACCCGGCCGCGGCGGAGGGCATCGCGCCAGGCCCTGGCCACCAGCCGCGGGTAGCTGCCACGGATGCGGCTCCAGGCCTCGCGTGCGGCCGCGAGCTCGTCCGCGCGCAATCCGCCTTGACGGAAGCTGGCCCGGGTATAGAGCCTCGCCAGCCGCCGCACCTCATCATCGAGCGGTGGCAGCGAGGCGGCCAGCCGTCCACCGAACTCTTCCGGGGTATCGCCAGGGCGCCGCGGGACCTTCAGCCGATCGCCAAGGAAGAGCAGGCGCCGCCAGATCCGCGGGACGTCGCGGGCGGCGAGCAACCAGCGGAGCGCCAGCAGAATCGCGACAATCAGAAGCAGCAGCAGGCCGCTGACGACGATCAGCGCCGGCCGAAGGATGTCAGGGAAGCCGCCGTCACCACTGCCGCCCGGCGCCACCCCCGCGGGCTCCCGCAGGTTTGGTGGAATGCGCGATGTGCTGTCCGTGGCCGATGGTGCGGCGGCGTTGAGTTGCTCCAGGGTTTGCGGGCGATTGATCGGCTGGTTGACGCCGTCGGGGGTCGGCTCGAATGGGATCCAACCGTACCCGGGGAAGAAGACTTCCACCCAGCTGTGGGCCTCGACGGCGTTGACGAGATGCTGGTGCGTCTTGTCGTCCAGGACCCCGCCGCTGAAGCCGCTCATCTGCCGGCTCGGAATGCCGAGCATGCGAAGCATGACGTTCATGGCCGTCGAAAAGTCCTGGCAGAGGCCCCGCTTGGAGTCAAAGAGAAAATAATCCAGCGGCCGCACCGTTGCGGGCGCCTTCGGCGCCTTCAGGTCATAGGTGAAGCGCCCCTTCTCGATGAACCATGACTCGATCGCCTTGGCCTGGTCATACGGCGTCGTGGCGCGGGCGGTACGCACGATCGATTGGGCAAGCTCGCGGATCTGTGTGTCGTCCCCGGTGCCCCGGGCGACCCGGCCATTCTGGTAGAGCGTCGTGTACGGCGCCAGCCAGGCGGGATAGTCGGTGCCCGCGGCCTGCAGGTCCTGCACGTCCACGTTGGGGATCGCCTCGGTGACCGTGTACGTATAAGGCGCCTTCAGCAGTCTCGCAAACTGGATCTTGTCGACGGTGTCGAAGCTGGCGGTCGGCACGTTGTCGCCGGCGACGTTGACGAGCGCGGGCGCCGGGCCACTGAGCGTCGTGCCGACCGAGGTCATGATCCCGCGCACCTTGCTGGGCTGATTGTCGACCGAGATGATCTCGCCGGCGCTGAAGACGGTAGACGCCGTCTGCTCGGGTGGAACGATGACGTGGAAGGTGGTATGGAGCACCTGGATGCGCAGGCTCGGCGGCAGGTCATCCCGCGGCAGCGTGGCGTGGGCGGCAAGCAGGGGCTGCACGCGGACCGGCAGCTCCCGGGTCGAGGGTAGCTCGTACCACTGGATCCCGTCCCAGCCGGCCAGCGCAATGCCCCGCCAGTATGGATAGAAAGTGGGGTTGTCACCGTCCACCCGCATCACCGTCTGCGATTTCGCCGTCAACTGCGCCCCCGGGCGGACGGTCTCGCTGTAGCCAACCGATCCGGTCGCACCCGATGACGACGAGCCTCCCAGCCCGAACGGATGGGCGAAGTCCGCGTGCACCACCCCGGGGATCAGCACTCCGCTGATGTCGGCGCTGCTCAGCGGGGGCAGGATGAGGAAGGCGATCGCGAGAATGGCAACGGTCGCCTCCATGCCGACCTCACCGAAGGTCCAGCCTGTGTCCGCCGCGTGCGGTACGCGTCGCGTCCGCCACCCCTCCTTGAGGGCGACGAAGTTGAGCCGGAGGAGGACGGTCGCCGCTGCCGCCAGCCAGACAACCGTGGAAAAGACCGGGCCCGGAATGACATCGTTGATGATCTCCACCGCCAGGATCGTGCCCGTGGGCAGAAGGGCGACGAGCCCATTGCGCCGGCGGAAGATCCACCAGCTGGCCCACAATCCGGTCAGGGCGAACATCAGGAGCAAGCCGAGCAGGAGCAACAGGTTGGTCTGATCGGGAAGGGCCTGCAGCCACTTGAGGAGGGCCGAAACGCCGCCCTGCTCGGTGAAGAGAGGGGTGGGAGTCAGCAGCAGCAGGCTCCCAAGTGTGACTGGAATCGACGCGAGCAGGTAGCCAAGGCGGGAAAGGCCGGCGGCAACCAGGAGCCATCCCAGCAGGGTGGTGATGGCCACGGCCGGCACCAGCCGGCCGTCCGTGTTGGGAACCCATTGAGACCGCTCCACGGCTGCCGCCACCGCCCAGCCCATCGTCAGCGCCAGCAGCAGGAGGAGCCCCGTGTCCCGGAAATCGAAGGTGGCGAGCACTCGGCCGGCGCGCCAGCCGCGAAGCGTGAGGCGGCCGTCCTCGTAGTTGGGACGGATAAGTCCGGCAGCCCACGCGCCGCCAAGGGCGGCCACCAGCAGCAGGAGAATCGTCCCCGGGTTAACTTGCGGCAATCCGTTTCTCCGGCGCGAGCTCCAGCTCGTCAGCGCCGCGGATGATCCACCAGTTGACCGCCTGACGCCAGCGACCGGCAGGTGCCAGCGACGGCTGGCTTCCACCAAAGCCGCGCGGATCCAGGTAGACGACCAGGCTCCGCTGGCCGCGCACCCCAAGGTCGAGCAACGCCTCGAGCCACTGCTCGTCGGCGGAGGGGGTGATCACGATCAGCCCGCCGCGGTGCCGCCACTGCTGCCGCTGCGAGTTGAGCAGCGTGGCCAGCGACACGGTGCCGTCCGCCTGGGCCAGCGTGAAGTGCTCGAAGAGCTTTTTCTGCTGCTGCTCGCCGCGCGCCGCCTCGATGACGCTCAGCCGGCTGTCGTTGCTGACCAGGCCGATCGCGCCCCCGCGCCGCAACGCCGCGTCGGCGATGGACGCCGCCATGCTCATCGCGTACTCGAGGGTCGATTCCGGCGCCTCGCCGGCATGGACGGCGGACTGCAGGTCGAGCACGATCCAGGCATCGCCGCCCTCGCGCGTTTCGAAGCTGCGGCTCATCAGCCGGCCCAGCCGGGCCGACGACGCCCAGTGGATGCGCTTGACGCTGTCGGTCGGCACGTACTCCCGGATGGTGGTCGCGTTCGGTGGAATATCTAGCACCCGCCCGCGGAGCTGTTCATCGCCGGCGGTGCTCGGGGCCAGCGCATCGAGAGATCCGACCGGCCGGACCACGGGGTAGACGACGACCGACCGGCTGCCGGCAACGCGGAGCGACCGGGTAAAAAGGCCGAAGGGATCCCCGTAGCGCAGCTCGACCGGGCCAAAGGTGAAGAGGCCCCGCTGCTTGAACCGCCCGCGCGACGTCCAGCGCCGCGTCCGTCGACCCTTGAGGCTGAAGACTCGACCCGGGTCGTAGCCCGGCAGGTTGGAGAAGTCGGTCAGCTCGATCAGCGGGATCGGGATCCAGGACCGATTTTCGATCGTGAAATGTTCTTCGAAGTTATCGCCCACCTGGAATTGCCCCTCGGGGCTGGAGCGCGCGATCGAGAGGTTATCGGCGGCCAGCCGGCTCCAGAAATAGCTGACGACGAAGATCAGGACCAGGGCATACAGCAGGCTGTACGCCAACCGGATCCCCGTGATGTAGGCAAAGAAAAAGAGAAGCGCGAGCGCCGTGACCAGGGGGAGGCGCGGGAGCCGCATGGGCTGACTTAAATCGCCACTCGCCGCCCGAAGCGCGAGACCACGTTCGGGGGCGGCACTGGCTCCGTCTCCAGGATCTGGGCCAACACTTTCGCCGGCGTGAGGCCGCGCAACTCGGCATTCGCCTTGAGGATCAGGCGGTGGGCCAGCACCGGTAGGGCGAGCGTCTTGACGTCATCCGGGGTGACGAAGTCTCGTCCCTCGAGTGCCGCCCGGGCCTGGGACGATCGAAAGAGGCCCAGCGATCCCCGCGAGCTTGCTCCCAGCCCGATGTCGGCATGCGACCTGGTGCGATGCGTGACGCGCGCGATGTACTCCTTGAGCTGCTCGTCGACGTAGATCTCCTGGACGGCCTTCTGGCCGGCCAGCAGCTCGTCGGCGGATGCCACGGGCTCGAGCTGGTCGATGGGCGACGACCGTTGAAAGCGATCGAGCACCTGGACCTCGTGGGCGACGTCCAGGTAGCCGAGGTTGACGCGCATCAGGAAGCGATCGACCTGGGCTTCCGGTAGCGGGAAGGTCCCGGCGAACTCAACCGGGTTCTGCGTCGCCAGCACCAGGAAGGGAAGGGCCAGCGGGTAGGTCGTGCCGTCGACCGTCACCTGCTTCTCCTCCATCGCTTCCAGCAATGCCGACTGGGTCTTGGGCGTCGCGCGGTTGATCTCATCGGCGAGCAGGATCTGGGTAAAGATCGGACCCTGGCGGAACTCGAACTGCTGCGTCGACGGGCTATAGATATTCACCCCCGTGACGTCGGAGGGAAGTAGGTCAGGCGTGAACTGCAGACGCTCGAAGCCGCAACCCAGCGAGCGGGCGAGCGACTTCGCCAGCATGGTCTTGCCCACGCCGGGCACGTCTTCGATCAGGATGTGGCCGCGGCTCAGCAGCGCAATGACGCACAACTCGATCTCCGCAGCCTTGCCGACGAGCACGCGGCCGACGTTTTCCACGATCCGCGAACCGAGCGCCTCGACCGATCCGTTCTCCACCTGCATGCTCTTACTTCCTTTTCGATGATCCGGTTCCAGCGCTTCACGGCGTCAGTTGCTGGTCAAACGCTCTGTCGCGTCTATTCGTTACCTCGTTACCTCACGCTGCCGCGCCGGACGAGGCCGGCACTAAGACCCCCGATGGTACCGCCACTGAGAACGAGGACGTCATCGATGACCAGGCCGAGGGTGTCCAGGCCGGCGGACCCGAGTGGACCGACGGGGCCGACCGCCCCGGCGAGCTCGGCCACCACGATGAAGCCGACGGCCACGATGACGCCATTCCAGGTGGAGCCCCCCACCGGTCCGATCAAACCGGCCAGGAACCCGCCCGCGAGTAGCGCCCCAAAGGTGAGGAGGCCCTGGGAAACCAACTGTCCGCGATGACTTCCAAAGAGCAAGGTGCCCCCCACCAGCTGGATCACCACGGCGAGCACCAGCCCCAGCCCGGCGGCGAACCAGTCGACCCTCCGCCCACCGCCCGCCTGAGACCTCGCCATCGGAGTCGCCTAAGTCTATCCGTCAGAGCGCTCCGAAGGCATGCAGCATCCCGGCGAGAGTCGGCGCGACGACCAGGGCTGGTAAGAAGTTCGCGACTTTGATCTGCCGCAGCTCCAGCAGGCCGACCGCGATGCCCAGCACCGCGATGCCACCGGCCGCGGTCAGCTCGGCTGTTTGCAGGTCGGACAGGCCGGCGTGAACGAGAAAGGCGACCAGCGTCAGGCTTCCCTGCACGACCAGGACGCTGACCGCCGAGAGGATCACGCCCCACCCCAGGGTCGCTGCGAACACGATCGCGGTCACCCCGTCGAGCGTGGACTTGATGGCGAGCAGGGTGATATCGCCACGCGTACCGTCGAGGAAGGAGCCGAGCACCGTCAGCGGACCGACGCAGAAGATCAAGCTGGTCGTCACGAAGGCGAGGCTCACCCGGCCCGGTTCACCGCCACGACGCATGCGGCGCTCCGCCCACGATCCGATGGCACGCACGCCGTCATCGAGCCGGAGCAGCTCACCGAGCAGGACGCCGATGAGCACGCTGATCAGCAAGATCAGCGGATTGTGGGTTTTTAGTGCCATCTGGATGCCGATCACGGCAACGAAGAGACCGATGGCGGCACGGATCGTCTGCTGGAGGCTGGCGGGGATGACCCGTCCGAGCGTGAGGCCGATGGCGGCGCCGGCAAGCACGGTACCGGTGTTGAGCGCGGTCCCGAGCCCGGGGATCAGAGCTTTTCGAAGCGGTCGACGTTCATGATGAAGACGGTCGCGCCGCCCACCTGGACCTCGACCGGATAGGGAACGAAAAAATCGCCCGGCTCGACCAGCGGCGGCATCGGGTTCATGAATTCGCTGCGGGTCCGGCAGTTCTCCTTGATCAGCCCGAGGACTTCTTCGATCCTGTCATCGTCGATGCCGGTCATCAGCGTCACGTTCTTGTGCTGCAGGAATCCACCGGAACTGGCGAAGCGCGTCACCGAGATGCCTCGGTCATTGAGCGCGTCCATGGTCGCCGACGCGTCTTCGCTGTGCACCACGGCGATGAGGAGCTTCATGCCGATCGCTGCTCCGCCGGGCGCACGCCGGCCTGCTGCAGCGCGTCGCGTGCCAACGCCAGGATGCGCTGCGCGACCTGGTCCGGCGCGGCAGCGGCGTCCACCTCTCGCCAGCGCCCTGGATCGGACCCCGCCATCTCCTGGTAACCGGCGCGCACACGCTCGTGAAACGTCGCCGTCTCGCGATCCAGTCGATCTTGCGATGGGCGGGGAATCCTGGAGAGGCCGGTTTCGACTGGCAGGTTGAGCAAGATGGTGAGCTGCGGTTGGAGACCGCCGGTCGCCTGCTCCTGCAGTCGCCGCAAGGTATCCAGATCGAGGCCGCGTCCGAATCCCTGGTAGGCGAGCGTCGAGTCGGTGTAGCGATCGCAGAGCACCAGTTCGCCGCGTGTCAGCCGCGGGCGGATCACCTCCTCGACGTGCTGAGCCCGCGCGGCCGTAAAGAGCAACGCCTCCGACCACGCCGTCATCCGGATCTGCTGCCGGCCCAGCAGGATGGGACGGATCATCTCCCCCACCCTGGTGCCCCCCGGTTCGCGGGTGGTCCACACGGGATAACCCTGCTCGGCCAGTGATGCGGCCAGGCGATGGATCTGCGTCGACTTTCCACCGCCCTCGGGCCCCTCGAAGCTGATGAAGAACCCGCCTGGCTTCCCCGCGGTTTCCACGCTGGGCTGAACTATACACACGCGGGAAATCCCGCGGCCCTGACAAACGGTTTCAGTGCGGGAATCCCGCGACCCTGACGAACTAGTTCAGTCCGCCGTGGTGTAGATGCGCAGCCGCCGGTTTGGCTCCTTTCCGGTGCTGCGCGCGGTCAGCTCGTGACGCTCGACCAGCTGGTGCTGCAAACGCCGCACGTACGCGTTTTGCGGTGAGAGCTCGACCATCGAATTCGTCGCCTTGGCGCGGCTGATGCCTTCCAGTGTTTCTTGTAGCGCCGACTCCGTCGGATCGGGGGTGTCCAGCTGGTAGACGCGGCTGAGCGCATTCTTGATCTGGGTAATGGTGTTGCTCTTGAGCACCTGGATCGGGATGCCGTCGGCCTCTGCCTCCTTGAGGGGCGAGTCCTTTCGCCGGTAGTAGTTCTTCAGCGTCACGATCAGATCGGCTTCTTCGATGTGGTTCTGGACGCGGATCGGGACCTTGAGCTCGTTGATCGCCTGCTCCAGGTAGTTGCGGCTCACGCCATAGGGAAAGACCGAGACCGTCTCGTGGAGGCTGCGCGATCGCGGCGCTTCCAACGGCTCGCGCACGGCCGCGGTTCGCATGGGGGCTGCCTCGGCGATGCGGGCGACGATGGCGCCGTCGGCTCCACGGATCCGCATCTGCGGTGGCTTGAGCGTCCCGCGCAGGGCCGCGTCGACGACTTCGGCGAGCGGCTGGTGGATGGCGAGCCGATCGCGGTCGTGGATCTCGACGAGGACGTCAAACGTCGGCGGCGACTTGCGCTCAAGGACGGACTTCTGGGTCCCGCGGCGGCGCGCCTCTTCGTCGGAGAGCGTCACGGTCTGGATGCCGCCGAGCAGGTCATTGAGCGTCGGGTTGACGAGCAGGTTCTCCAACGAGTTGCCATGCGCGGTCGCAACCAGCTGCACCCCGCGCTCGGCGATGGTGCGCGCCGCAACGGCTTCGAGCTCGGTGCCGATTTCGTCGATGACGATCACCTGCGGCATGTGGTTCTCGACCGCCTCGATCATGACGGCGTGTTGCAACGCCGGCGTGCGGACCTGCATGCGCCGCGAGCGCCCGATCCCCGGGTGGGGGATGTCCCCGTCGCCGCCAATTTCATTCGACGTGTCGACGATGACCACCCGCTTCTTCATCTCGTCGGCAAGAACCCGCGCGCACTCGCGCAGCATGGTTGTCTTGCCAATGCCCGGGCGCCCGAGCAAGAGAATGCTCTTTCCACCGATGACCATGTCCTTGATGATGTCGATTGTCCCGGTGATGGCGCGACCGACGCGGCATGTCAAGCCGACGATCTGGCCGCTGCGATTGCGAATCGCCGATATCCGGTGCAGCGTCCGCTCGATGCCGGCGCGGTTGTCGTCGCCGAACGAACCGACCCGGGTAGCGACGAACTCGAGGTCTTCGGCCGTCACTGGCGTGTCGTTGAGGATGACCTCGTGCTCGGGGAAGCGCGCTTCCGGCTCGCGTCCGAGGTCGAGGACGACCTCGAGGAGCAGGCCCTGGTGATCGAGCCGCTTGACGGCGCGATTGAGATGCGGCGGCAGCGCCTGGAAGAGCAGGTCGAGCTCAGCCGGATCGGCATCGGTCAGACCGTTGGTGGATCGCCGCAGTTCCTGCATTGCTTCAGCCATATTGAGGTACCAGTCGCTTGTCCTTGATTCTTACCCGCATTCGCGCCGGAATTTTCAGCGGCAATTCGCGGACCATGAGGGTTTGGGAGGCAATCACCTCGAAGCCCTCGCCGCGCAGCAGTCGGATGGCCGCCTCGTCATAATGCCGCAGACTGCACCAGACCGGTCCCGGATGATGCTGGGCCACGTAGGCGAGCGACCGCTGTAATACCGCCGGCCATAAGTCTGGCGGTTGTCCCGCCGCCATCAGTCCCAGCGTATGGGGACGCCCGCCGCCACCGGGCACCAGGCTCATCCAGCCAATTACTTGAACTCGCTCCACGACGAAGCGGGGCTGGCCGGCGCGCCGCGGCATTCGGGCGCCGCGGGGGCCGAAGGCGAAGCTGCGGCGCCACTCGGCGAAGTTCGCGGCCTCGACCGCCGCGACCGACTTCGGTGTCGTCGCGCAATAAAGAAGGTAGAGGCCGAGCTCGTCGTCGCGGCGCATGGGGCGCCAGCCCGACATTGGCGGCATCGGCCTCGGGGTGATCGACTCATTCAGCAAGGCATGCTCGGTGGCATAGGCGGTGAAGCCGCGGGCACGGAAGAGATCGGCGACCGGGTCATCGACGGGCACGCGGACCACGAATTTCGTCACGCCGCGATTCAGGCCTTCATTGAAAAGATGATCCAGCAGCGCCGTCCCATCGTTGAACCGGTCGAGGTCGGGGCTGAGGCAGAGATTGAGAATCTGCCAGACGTTCGGGCCCAGCGCAGCGGTCTCCGCCTGGATGAAGCCCTGGATGGCGTGGCGGCGCGCGTCTTCCATCACGTAGACGTAATCGGCGGCCGAGGTGATGGGCAAGATCGAGGCGAAGGTGCTATTCAGGAGGAACCAGAGGCGGGTGGACGCGAACTGGCGCTTGAGCGGGGTGCGCTCCGCTTCGCGCACCTGTTGCCGGTAGAGCGCCTCGATAGCCGCGAGATCTTTCAGTTGCGCCGGACGGACTTTGAGGGTCATCGCCTCTCGCCGTTCAGTGACAGAAAGTATTGATGCCACCGCCGGTCTGGCGTCAACTCCGGATGGAAGGCGAGCGCGAGACGATTGCCCTGCTTCACGGCTACGGTCTGATCTCCATGCCGGGCGAGCTCCTCGACGTCCGCGGCGCGGCCGGTGAGCTGCGGGGCGCGGATGAAGACCGCCGGCGCGGGACCCCCAATCGCCGCGGACGTGACATCGGCTTCGAAGCTGTCGATCTGACGTCCGTAGGCGTTGCGCCGCACGCCGATGTCGATCAACTTGAGTGTTTCCTGGTCCGGCCGACCGTCCTGGACCTCTCGGGCCATCAGGATCATTCCCGCGCAGGTCCCCAGCACCGGCATGCCCGCCGCGGCCCGCTGCTGGATCGATTGCTTGAGCGCGGGCTCCATCAGGTGCGCCATCGTCGTGCTCTCACCGCCCGGTAGGATCAGGGCGTCGACCGCCTCGAGGTCAGTCGCGAGGCGGATCGGCACCCCCTCGACCTCGCAGGCGCGCAGCGCCGCCAGGTGCTCGCGAAAATCGCCCTGCAGCGCAAGGACGCCGACCCGGCGGCGTGTGTTGCTCACCAGCCTCTGCCGGCGAGCAGCTCCTCCTGGGGAATCGCCCCAATCTCCAACCCCCGCATGGCTTTGCCGAGGCTCTTGGAAGCATCGGCCAGGATGTCCGGCCGGTCGAAATACGTGGTCGCCGCCACGATGGCCTTGGCACGAGCCGACGGGTTTTCGGCCTTGAAGATGCCCGAGCCGACGAAGATTCCGTCACAGCCCAACTGCATCATGAGGGCCGCATCAGCTGGCGTCGCAATGCCGCCGGCGGCAAAGTTCACGACGGGCAGGCGACCGAGGCGAGCCGTCTCTTCCAGCAGGTCCGCGGGCGCACCGATTCGCTTGGCTTCCATGACGAGTTCTTCTGGGCCGGCGCCGTGCAACTTGCGGATCGCGCTGGTCACGGCGCGCATGTGCCGGACTGCCTCGACGACATTGCCGGTCCCAGCCTCGCCCTTGGTGCGGATCATCGCGGCACCTTCCGTAATGCGGCGCAGGGCTTCGCCAAGATCCCGGCAGCCGCAGACAAACGGGACCTTGAAAACATGCTTGTTGATGTGGTGTTCCTCGTCGGCCGGGGTCAGGACCTCGCTTTCGTCGATGTAGTCGACCCCGAGCGACTCCAGGATCTGCGCTTCGACGAAATGGCCGATCCGGCATTTCGCCATCACCGGGATCGTGACGGCCTCGATGATGGCGGTGATCAGGCCGGGATCGCTCATCCTGGCCACACCGCCCTCGCGGCGAATGTCTGCGGGGACGCGCTCCAGGGCCATCACCGCGACAGCGCCGGCGTCCTCGGCGATTCTGGCCTGCTCGGCGGTGACGACGTCCATGATGACGCCACCCTTGAGCATCTCGGCGAGCCCCGCCTTGACCTTCCAGGTCCCCTTCCTATCGTTCATCGTGCCAGACCCCTCCGCCACAGTGTTATTTTACTGCTGCCTACGCGACACTAGAATCGTCCGGCAATGCGGGGCCCTTCTGGGACGCGGCGGCAGCGGTTGGTTGCCGTGATGGTCGCCCTGGCCCTCGGGTTGCCGGCGCTCTTCGGGATCGCCACTGGCGTCGGGCTCCTGGTCACCCCGTCAGTCGAGAATATGCCTGCGCGCGTCGATGCCATGCTCAAGCAACACGGTGGAACGCGGGTTCACCTCGACGACATTCCGGATCAACTGAGCGAGGCGCTGATCGCGATCGAGGACGAGCGCTTTTACCAGCACAGCGGCATCGACACCCAGGGTCTGATCCGCGCCGTCCTGACGGATCTCTACCGGCATCGGGCTCTGCAGGGCGGTAGCACCCTCAGCCAGCAACTGATGAAAGTCGTCTACATGAACAACGACGATGATGGCTGGCGCAAGCCGGAAAACCTGCTGCTCGCCTTGAAAGTCGAGGCGCGCTTCGACAAGCACACGATCCTGGAGAACTACTTCAACGCCGTCTACTACGGGCATGGCGCCTATGGGATCGGCATGGCGGCTGAGATCTACTTTCACCGCCGCCCGGCCCAGCTGGACCTGGCGGAGGCTTCGATGCTGGCCGGCCTTCCCCAGTCCCCCTCTTTCTACGATCTATACCGCAATCCCTGCTCCGCCCGAGCTCGGCAGTTCAACGTTCTGGCCCAAATGGCGCACGATGGGTACATCAGCCAGAAGGCCGCCACCGCCGCTTATGCCGAGCCCATCGGCTTTCCTTGCAAATAGCCATGGCCCTTGATCTCGTCCTGCTCGGGCCGCCCGGCTCCGGCAAGGGTACCCAGGCGGCCAGGCTGACGGAAACGTATCGGATTCCGGCAATCGCCACGGGCGATATCCTGCGGGCGCAGGTCGACGCGGGGACGCCACTCGGCCAACGCCTTCGCTCCTACCTCGACCGCGGCGAGCTGGTCCCGGACCAGCTGGTCGTCGACATCATCCGGCACCGACTTTCCGAAGCCGATACCGAGGCCGGCTTTATTCTCGACGGATTCCCCCGGACCGTGCCGCAGGCGCAAGCCCTGGACGCGATGCTGTCCGACCTGCAGCGGCCTTTAGATGCCGTTCTCTACCTGCAGACCGACCGGCAGTCGCTGCTGGACCGGTTGGGCCAGCGACACCGCCAGGACGACCGCGCCGACATCGCCGACCACCGGATCGACGTCTTCCTCGAGCAGACGGCGCCGCTGATCGGCTACTACCGCGACGAGGGCAAGCTCAGGCTCATCGATGGGGCCCAGCCGCCGGATGCCGTGGCGGCCGCCATCGACGACGTCATCCGCCCGCTGGTTGGGGCCGGTGAGGCCCCGAAGACCCGGCCCACCGCGAGCTGACCGGTCGGGCGGCCGTGCCGTTTGGCCGGGACTAATTTGGGCATAAACCTAAGGTCTCGACCGGTTGTTTCTGGCGAGAACACGAAGGAGAAGAACCAATGGCTGAAGTTAGAACCGATTTCATACCTCTACTGCCGCTGAACAACGGGGTCGTCCTGCCGAACATGGTCGTCACGATCCCGTTGGAGCGTGAGGAGGCGCAAGCGGCTGTCGCCGCCGCTCGCCAGGGCGACGGCCTCGTTCTGCTCGTGCCTCGTGTCGAGGGGCGCTTTGCCAATTTCGGCACGGTCGCCAAGCTCGAGGATTCCCGAAAGCTACCCAATGGCATCGAGGTCGCCATCCTGCAGGGCCTCTATCGGGCCTCGGTGGGGAGCGCCGCCGCGGGGACGGGAACCGCCTTGCGCGTGCTGGCCCAGCCGGCGCAGGACGTCAACCCGCTGACCGAGACCTCGCACGTCCTCGCCCGCGAGTACAAGGCGCTGATCGAGAACCTGCTCGAACTGCGTGGCGCCGGCGAAGTCATTCAGATGGTCCGCGGCATCGACCGGCCCAGCCAGCTCGCCGACCTGGCCGGGTACTCCCCGGATCTCTCGCTCGAGCGCAAGGTCGAGATCCTCGACACGCTCGACGTCGAGTTGCGCCTCAAGAAGCTGATCGAGTGGACCCGAGAGATCCTCGCCGAAGCCTCCCTGAAGGACAAGATCCGCAACGACGTCCAGGAGGGCATGGACAAGCGGCAGCGCGAGTTCCTCCTCCGCCAGCAGATGGAAGCCATCAAGAAAGAACTCGGCGAGGGTGACGGCGACGTCGCCGCCGAGTATCGCAAGAAGATCGAAGACGCCGGCATGCCCGAAGCCGTTCGGAAAGAAGTCGAGCGCGAGCTGGACCGCTTCGAGCGGACCAGCGAGCAGAACCCCGAGGCCGGCTGGATCAGAAACTACCTGGACTGGATGCTCGACATACCCTGGAACAAGCGCACCGTCGACCAGTTCGACGTCGTCGAAGCGCGGCGCGTCCTCGATGAGGACCACACCGGCCTCGAGGACGTGAAAGACCGCATCATCGAGTTCCTCGCCGTTCGCAAGCGGCGCGATTCGCGCGGCCTGCAGGTGATCGGCGGCCGGGGCTCCGGAGCCATCATCACGCTGGTGGGGCCGCCCGGCGTCGGTAAGACTTCGCTGGGTGAGTCCGTGGCGCGAGCGCTCGGGCGCAAGTTCACCAGAATTTCACTCGGCGGCATTCACGACGAGGCCGAGATCCGCGGACACCGCCGGACGTACGTCGGCGCTCTGCCGGGTCGGATCGCGCGCGCGCTAAAAGAGGCGGGCACGCGTAATCCCGTGATCATGCTCGACGAGATCGACAAGGTCGGCAACGACTGGCGCGGCGATCCCTCGTCGGCGCTGCTCGAAGTGCTCGATCCGGCGCAGAACCACTCATTCCGCGATCACTATCTGGAAGTCGACCTCGATTTGTCAGAAGTCCTGTTCATCCCAACGGCGAATGTGGCGGACACGATCCCCGGACCGCTACTCGACCGGATGGAGATCATCCGGCTCGACGGTTATACGGAAGAAGAGAAGCTGGCGATCGCTCGGGACCATCTGTTGCGTCGGCAGCTCGAGCGCAACGGGCTCGGTGTCGATGAAGTCACGGTCGACGAGGAGGCGCTGCGGCGCATCATCGCGGACCACACCCGGGAAGCCGGCGTCCGCAACCTCGAGCGCGAGCTCGGGCGCTTGCTGCGCAAGGTTGCGACGCAGATCGAAGCCGGCAAGCTGAGCGCGCCCGTGAAAGTCAACGCCGATGACGTGAAGACCTACCTTGGTCGCGCGAAGTTCCACGCGGAAGTCGCCGAACGGACGGAGGTCCCAGGCGTTGCCACCGGGCTGGCCGTGACCGGCGTCGGCGGTGAGGTGCTGTTCGTCGAAGCAGCCGCTATGGATGGCCAGAAGGGCCTGACCCTGACCGGCCAGCTTGGTGACGTGATGAAAGAATCGGCGCAAATCGGCCTCTCCTACGTCCGGTCGCACACGACGGAGCTGGGCATCGCGCCCGGCTTCGAGGAGAAGGCGATCCACGTCCACGTGCCGGCGGGTGCTATCCCGAAGGACGGACCCTCAGCGGGCGTCACGATGGTGACCGCGCTGGTGAGCCTGTTCAGCGGGCGGTCGGTCAAGAGCACCGTGGCCATGACCGGCGAGGTGACGCTGCAGGGCAAGGTGCTGCCCATCGGCGGCGTCAAGCAGAAACTGCTGGCGGCGCACCGGGCCGGGATCACGGAGGTCATCTTGCCGTTCCGCAACGAGGCGGACCTCGACGACCTGCCACAGAGCGTGCGCGACGCGATGACGATTCACCTGGCCAAGGATGTGCGTGAGGTCCTCGACTGGGCGCTCGAGCCGAAGGTCGCGCCACTGTCCCAAGTCGCATAAGTCATGAGCCGGGCCTTCGTCAAGGAAGGTGACTCAGCGTCGAGCGGATCCCTGGTAGATCGCTTCTACCAGGGATTACTCGGGCTCAGCGATCCGGCGAGGGCCCTGATCGGCAAACGCCAGCAGCAGGCGTGGCTGGCTTCGCGCGAAGCCATCGAGACCGCCCGGCACGATGCCCAGGCGGCGTTGGGAGCCGATGCCTATCGAGAAATGTTCGACAGTGCTGCCGAGCGCGCCGGCGATCCGCAGGACGCGACCTGGTGGGCCGCAGGCGACGCCGCGACGGCCATTGCGGCACGGCGCCGCCTGACCTCGGAGCAGTTCCTGCTTCTCGTCGCGCCGCTATCCGTCGCATTGCCCTGGCTTAAGGACGCCAGCCGTCAGGCCTGATTCGAGCCGACGCAGGTAATGAGCTGACCGCCGCAACTTGGGCATGGCTCCATGTCGCAACCGAAATGGTGAACCCCATCTGGCTCGCGGGGTGTCGAATGCGGTCGAGCGTCCTGCCCCTGGTGATCACCGCAAAGTCCGCTACGCAGCTGGGGGCTAGCAGCATCTCACGCTGACAATCAGGGCAGGCGGCCATGTGGCGACGCTAACAGCCATCTTTGACAGCTGTGCGTCGCGCATACAAGCGTTTCGTCTCCTGGACTGATGGTTAAGCGAGCACATCCGTGGGTCATTGACAGACAGCTGTCGCAAGCATGGTTCAGGCTTAGAGCATGGCGGTGGCAGTGGTCGCTCCCAGCAGCCGAGATGCTCATTTCGAGTCTGCCGTGAGGCAGCTCCGGGTGGGCGTTCAGGCGATGGCCGCCTGGGTGCGTCAGACCGAGGGCGAGGCGCTAGGCGAAGGGCTGATCCAGATCCGCGAGGCCGGCATCGATCCGCTGGAGGCCGTGTTCGCGACGGGTGTCCGCCGTTTTGACAAGTCGGGCGAGTACAAGGCCGATGGCGCGCTCTCGCTGACGGCCTGGCTGCGCTGGAAGTGCAAGCTCTCAGGCGGCGCGGCCATGGAGCGTGTGGAAGTTGCGCGTCAGCTGGAGAAGCTGCCTCAAACCGAGGCGGCGTTCGCGAAGGGTGACGTGGGATACCAGCATGTCGCCGTGCTGGCCCATGCTGCGGAGCACGTCGGCGCGGCGGCCGTGCGCAAGGAAGAAGGCAAACTGCTACAGACTGCCCAGACGATGGATCCGGGTCAGTTCACGACGGTGGCTAAGAACTTCGAGCACCGCGTCGATGCAGCCGGTGCGCTGGCCGAGGCGAACCGCGCCTATGAACGGCGCTATTTCCACATCAGCGAGCCGAAGGATGGTGTCGTGCGGCTCGACGGCGTCCTCGACGCCGAGGGCGGGGCGACGCTGCGCACGGCGCTGCAGCCGTTCATGAAGCCGGTCAAGGACGACGCCCGGAACTACGGCCAGCGCAGCGTTGACGCGCTCATGGAACTCTGCCGGCAGGGCTCAGGCAGCAGGCGCGACGGTGCCGGCCCGCGGCCACAGCTGATCATCCGCGCCGGCCTCGACACGCTCGCCGGAATCAAGGGCGCGCCGGCGGGCGAGCTCGAGGGCGGCGGCACCGTGCCCGCCGAGACCGTCCAGCGCTACGCCTGCGACTCGGCGGTCAGCCGCATCACGGGCCAGGCCGAGCTCGAGCACGAGCTCAATCACGCCAGCCGGACGCTGCCGGCGTCGACCCGTCGGGCGCTCGAGGCACGCGACCGGCATTGTGTTTTCCCCGGATGCACTCGGCCACTCAGCTGGTGCGACGGGCATCACCTCGTCTGGTGGACGCGAGGCGGCGCGACGGCATTGCCCAACCTGGCGATGCTATGCCGGCCACATCACAGGATGGTCCATGAAGAAGGCTGGTCCCTCGCACGCGCGAGGGATGAATGGCGGGCCGAACCACCGGGAAAGATAGCGATCAGACGCCTGACCCGCCGGGAATGAACTGGTCCGAAGTTAGCTCGTAGTCTGGGCCGCTCTGGCAAAACCCTGGAACAGACGGCGCACCCAACCAAGCTCATCGATCTCTTCGGGATGCCACTGCACGGCAATCACGAAGCGCCGATCGGACGACTCAAGGGCTTCGATGACGCCGTCGTCGGATTTGCCCGTCACGCGCAACTGCGGCGCGATGGTCTTGACGGCCTGGTGATGCAGGCTGTTGACCTGGATGTCCGTCTCATCGATCAGTTGGGCGAGCCGCGAGTCCGGATCGAGGCGCACTCGATGAGTCAACGCGTTTCTGGCACGGCCGTCGGCATCTGAGTGTTCGACGGACGTAATGCCCTGATATCGCAGATCCTGCCAGAGGCTGCCGCCCAGCGCGACGTTCAGGACCTGCTGACCTCGGCAGATGCCGAGTACCGGCAGGTCATCGTCAAATGCCCAGCGAGCCAGCATTAATTCCGTCCGGTCGCGAGCCGCCTCGACGACGTTCAGGTCGCCGATCGGCTCTTCGCGATATTCGCCTGGCGCGATGTCGGCGCCCCCAGGCAACACGATGCCATCGAGCCGCTCGTAGATCGCGCGCAGCCGCTCGTCGTCATCCAGGACCGGTATCAGTACAGGAGCGCAGCCGGCGGCGACCAGCGCGCGGACGTAACTCTGGTTGATGCCGAAGCGTGGCGGCTTCGGTCCTGGCGGGATCGCCAGCGTCGGCAGGCCAACCAGCGGGTACGCGCTCAACTCGTGAAGTCGAACGCCTTGAGCCGCACGGCCGGCACACGCGCCGCGCCCAGATACTCACTGACCTGAAGCTTTGTCGACCGGGTCAGCGCCAGCGTGCCGTTGAGGGCTTCCAGAATGCTTTGCGTAAATCGCAGATCTTTCACTGGGCGGGTGATCTTGCCATTCTCGATCAGGAAGGTCCCCTCGCGCGTCATCCCGGTGATGATCGACAACTTGGGATGGACGACGCGGACGTACCAGAAGCGCGTGACCCAGATGCCGCGCTTGATGTCGCTCGCCAGATCGGCCTTGGCGACTGACCCAGGCTTCATGAATAAGTTCACCGCGAACGGGCCTTCCGTGTTGGGCGCCGGCAGGCCGTGGCCCGTCGACTGGCGGCCTTCTTTCGCTGCCGTCTGCATGTCGTAGACGAGGCCGCTCGCGACGCCGTTGGTAATCAGCTCGACGCGTTGCTTGGGGACGCCCTCAAAATCGAACGCCGCGGGAATGCCGGTGCGATCCAGCCCGTCGTCGAAGATATTCACCTGCTCGCCGGTGATTCGTTCGCCAAGGCGCATGAAGCTGCGCTCTTCCTGGACGGCGAGAGCGCCAAAGCCTATGAAGCTCATGAATTCCAGCATCTCGGCGACGGCATACTCCTCGAGGACAACTTCATAGATCCCTGGTTCGACCGGCTGCGCGTTCTGGTTGCGCTGTGCCTTGTCGATGACTTCGTCAGCCAACTGGTTCTTATCCAGCTCGCGGACGTCGATCGCGCCGCGATCGGCATAGCCCGACCCGGCGTCGCCCATGACGACGGAATTGACACTAGCCTGGGTGGACCGCTGATGGTGGAAGACGCCCAGCGAATTGGCGATCGCGAACTGCCCGGCACTCGTGCTGTAGGCGCCGAAGGCCTTGAGCCCGGCACGCCCGGCTCTGGCACAGACGGTCTCGACGAAGTCGGCGCGGTCCTCGGGGGTTGCCGCGGCCGTGGCGTCGGACCAGGCGTCGACGGGCTTGGCTGCCGACGGGCCCGGCATGGGAACGACTTCGCTGCGGGGCTGGAGGTCGGCGATGGCGACCGCCCGCTTGAGCACGTCGGCTGCTGCTGCCTCGCTCATCTGGTTGATCGAGGCCACGCCGGTCTTGCCGTCCTTGACGACTCGGACCCGAACGGTCGCGTCGCGCTCGGCAACGTTCTGGTGGATGCCGTTGTTCGCGAAGCGCGTCAGAGCACTGTCATCCTCTGTGACCGTGACTTCGGTCTCCTGGGCTGGAGAGCGCTCCAGCAGCCTGGTCATGAACTGCTTCAACTCGGCTTCGTCCGTGAGCCGGGCGACTTCCATGCTTTTCATTTCAGGATGCCGACTTTGACGTGCTGGAAGCGCGCCGGCGCCGCACCGTGGGCTACGTGGGCAACCTGAGGCGGCTGCCCCTTGCCACAGTTGGCCAGCCCCCAGACCCGCCATTCCGTCCGTCCGGCGACGGCATCGCAGGAGTTCCAGAACTCGGGCGTGATCCCCGCGTAGGTCGCGTTTTTCAACATGCGGCCGCGCTTGCCATCGATGATCTCGTAGGCGAGCTGCGTGCCGAACTGAAAGTTAAGCCTCCTGTCGTCGATGCTCCAACTCCGGTTGGTCTCCATGTAGACGCCGTCCCTCGTCTCGGCGATCATTTGTTCCAATGACGAGTCGCCCGGCTCCAAATTCACGTTCGTCATGCGAATCAGTGGGATCCGGTTCCAACCGTCGGCCCGCATCGTGCCGTTGCTCTGCTGCCCCAGCACGCTGGCCGTTTCCCGCGACGTGAGATAGCCGACGAACAGTCCATCCTTGATCAAGAACGTTCGCTGGGCGGGAATCCCCTCGTCGTCCCACCCGAATGTCCCGAGCCCGGTCGGCGTCAGCGCGTCGGCCGTAATGGTCACGTTGCGTGAGCCGTACTGCAGATGATTGAGCTTCTCGGGCGTCATGAAGCTCGTGCCGGCGTAGGCGGCCTCCATGCCGAACACACGGTCCAACTCCGTCGGATGGCCGCATGACTCGTGGATCTGGAGGGCCGTCTGGCTGGCATCCAGGATCAGCGTCTTGACGCCACTCGGGCACTGGGGCGCGGTCAGCAGCGCGACGGCTTCTTCGGCGATCCGCTGGCCGTGGCGATCCAACTCGAGCGCCGTGATGTACTCGTAGCCGCCAGATCCCTGGTGCCGGCCAAATGAATTTGGATATGAGCGGTTCTGAACATCGTCCGGCGAGGTCGCCGTCGCCTCGATCCCGGCGCCACTCTCGAAGAGTTCTTGCTCGACGAGTGCTCCCTCGGTCGAGGCGAAGAGCTTCGCCTGACGAATGAATTCCATCGAGCCCTCGCGAATCGTGACGCCTTTGACTGAACCCATCGCCGCGTCGGCCCGAAGTAATAGATCGACTTTCTCCGTGAGTGGCACGGTGAATGGATCGCGCTCGAGCGGCGTCCGGTACTTGCCGCGGGACGTTACAGGCGGGCCCAGGTCGACTGGCGTGGATCGAACCCTGGCGCTGGCACGGGCGATCCGGATGGCGCGGTCGACGACCTGCTGGACTTCCGTGTTATCTAGCCGGGCGCTGCCGGCGAATCCCCAGGCTCCGTCGACGATGACCCGGACGCCGAAGCCCTCGCTGGCGTCGTCGGAGACCGCGGCCAGCTGGCCGTTCTTGACGATGATGTCCTGCGTGACGTGTTCGTCGAGGCGGACGTCCGCGTAGCTCGCTCCCTTGACCTGAGCCGCGTTGAGCGCGGCTTCGGCTAGATCTTTCATGCCACAAGCCTAACGGCTACTGATTGATAAACCAATCGGCGCTCTGGTTCATCCACCAGAACTCGTTGCCCTTGTACCCCGCGACCTTCTTGTTGTACGCCTCGACGTCGACCGCCTGATAGAGGGGAATCTCGGGCACGAGATCGGCGAGCCGGTGCTGCGCCACGATGTACTTGTCTCTGCGGTCCGAGAGCTTGACCGAGAGCCGTGCCTGGTCGAGGGCCTGGTCCAGCTGCGGGTCGCTGACAAACGTGGTGTTCTGCCCGACGCAGCCGTTTAAGTCCGTCGGAATCTGAGAGCTGTGATACGCGGTGTAGGCCAGCGAGTCGGGCTCAGCCGGATAACTGTAGTTGTTCGTGTACATGGCGAGATCGAAATTATGACTGTAGATAACGCCGCCACTCGTGCAGGAGCCGAACATGCGGCTAGCCGGCTGGTTGGCGAACGGCTTGATCAACTGGATGCCGATGGCGGCGAGGTCGGCGGCGATGGCGACTTCCTGTTGTTCGCGCAAGGGCAGCGTGGTCGTGACCAGGTGGAGCTGCACGCAGCGTCCTTGCGGGTCGGTCCGGAAGCTCTTGCACGGGCCCGAATCCTGGAGCTTGTAGCCGGCATCGTTGAGTAATTTATTGGCGGCCGGCTGGTCAGCTTGCGTGTGCCTGGCGTTGGGATCGAGGCACCAGGCGCCAGTCTGAATACACATCCACGCGTCGGGCGGCACGACCGTGCGGCCCAACAGCAACGTATCGACGATCTTCTGCCGGTCGATCGCCATCAGGATCGCTTTTCGAAGCGTGACGTCCTTGAGAAACGTGTTATGCAGATTGATATCGAGATGCTCGGTGGCGCTGTCGAGGATCGTCACCGTCGTGACGTCGCTTAGCCGAGACAATGGCGGCAGCAATGACGGACGTAAATCCAGCGCCATGTCGATGGTGTTGGTGCGCAACTCATTGAGCTCGCTGTTCGCGTCGGCGTCGAACTTGACGCGGATCTCATTGAGATACGGGCGATTCCCGCCGCCCCACCAATGCGGGTTTCTGACCAACGCAAGATGGTCGCCGGGGATCCATTCTTTGAACATGAAAGGTCCGGTGCCGACCATGATCTTGTCGAGCGTGTCCGATCCGCTGTAGCCACCCGGGATGTTGACCGTGACTTTGTCGGTCGTGAGGTTGCCGGTATTGGCCCAGACCTGCTGCAGTAGGTGGTCCGGGAGGACGCCGTAGGGGCCCGTTCCCAGCGTGAGGTAGGCCGCGTACACCGTATGGAAGTGAACGACGACGGTGTACTCGTCAGGCGTATCGACACTCTCAACCTGGTCCCAGCCACTGACGGAAACGATCGGCGTTGGGTTCTTGTCGCGGAACTTCAAGAACCAGAAGTCAAACGTCGACTTGACGTCCTTGGACGTAAAGGCGACGCCATCATGCCACTTGACGCCGTGGCGAAGCTTCCAGGTCACATCCATCTTGTCGCCAGTGACTTTGACATCGCCGTTTTCCAAGGTGGGCACTTCGGTGGCCAGCTCGGGCACCCAGTAGTCCGACAGTTTGGGATTCGGCGGAACGTCCTGGTTCGCCTTCACCGTCAGCAAACCCTCCATCGCCGGGTTGACGTAGGCGCAGGCATGCGGCGCGGCGGCCGTGATGTTGCAGCTGAGCAGGCTGTCCTGCTCCTGCCAGGAGGCGACCGTCAGCCGCCCTCCGAGCTTGTAGGTTGTCCCGTTGTTCCCGCCGGTGGGCGAGCACGCCGCTAGCAGCACGGTGCCGACGGCCGCCACGGCGAGCAGCCGCAACGAGCGGAGGCTGGCTCCTCTCATGCGACCTCCTTCCGAAAGTTCACGCGCGGATCAGAGGTAGGCGCTGGCCGGACCCGCCAGCGCAGATAATGCGGTGCATTCTACGGGCGGTTACCGGGAAGGGTCAAAGAAAGACAGCCTTTTCCAATCTTGTCTAATCAATCAACCCACCAGTCGGCCGCGTTCCACAACGTGGTATCCGGGGCGGCATTGAGCGCGAGGTTATGCAGATGCGGGCTGGCCATAGCGACGAGGACGCGCTCGAACAGTGGCAGCTCGAAGCCGAGCCGAGCGTAGGCGCGCTCGAAGGCGGCGTACGATCGGGCCCGCTCGATCGTGACGAGCGATGTCCGGCCCTTGTCGAGATTGCGATCAAGGTCGGCGTTACTGAAGCGCCCGAAGTTGGAGCCCTGTCCCTGGTTCTTGTCCGTGGGAATTTCCGACGAGTGCTCGAGAGGGTAGACGCCGTCTGGATCGGGGCCGATGCTCCAGGTCCACAATCCGGCTTCGAATTGACCGCGCTCCAGCAGGCCGCCCTGCGCGTAGCCGCTGAAGAGATCACTTGGGTGTGCCTCGGTCGCGCTCACCTCGGCACCGAGCTTTCGCCATTGCGCGATCAACTCATCGCGCACCGCGCTTCGCAGCGGGCTGCCAAGCGCCGTGACAATGTGAAAACTTAGACGACGTCCGTTCTTGCTGCGAATACCGTCTGGTCCTGGAACCCAACCGTCGCCGTCGAGCAGCTTCACGGCAGCGGCTAGATCGTATGCAAGCGAGATGTCCGGATCGTGGAAGGCGCTCAGCGCGCTCGGGATGGGGGATTCCGCGAGCCGGGCCCGGTCACCGTAGAGTTTTTTTACTATGCCGGGACGGTCGATCGCCCCGCGCAGCGCCTGGAGAAGCGCGGGATCGTTCTTCCAGGGCGGCGACTGGCCGGTCAGCGGATTGGGATCCGCCTGGTTGAAGGTGACCTGCTCGTAGGCAAGCTGGGAACGGCGCTGCACGGTCACCGCGCCGGTATTGGCCAGCGTGGCGAGCTGGTCATCCGGCAACTCGAGCGCGAGCGACACCTGGCCGGCACGAGCCGCGTCCATTAGCTGTCCGGCCTCGGGATAAATCTTGTACAGAATGCCGTCCAGGTGCGCCCGGCGCCCCGCGCGTCCTTGCGACCAGGCATCGTTGCGTAGCAGCGTAATGTGGTCGTCGGGGACCAGCTCCGAGATCTTGAAGGGGCCGCTGACGACGTCGGGGCGCCCCCAAAACGCGTTTGTCGCCAGCTGCTCGGGGGCGATGCCGCCCAGACGATGCTGCGGAAGTACGGCGGGAAACAGGTTGAGATATTTCGGGTAGACGCGATCGAAATGAAGCGTGAAGCGCTGCACGTCGTGGACATCGATGCGCGAGATCGCCGCATAGCCATCCGGCGACAGAACACCCTGAACCTTGGGATTGACGATCAGGCGCCAGGTAAAAGCCACGTCGTCGGCCGTCAGCGGCTCTCCGTCCGACCAGCGCAGTCCCGCGCGAAGCTGGTAGGTCACGTCGACCGTGCCGGCGGGACGATTCCACCGAACGTCGCCGTTCTCGAGGGTGGGCACGCGTTCCACCAGGTCGGGGACTGCTTGCAGGTTGGGATCCAATCGGACCAGGCCGGCGAAGAGGAGCGCGTCTACCTGCGCCGCCGGGACTTCTTCGTTGAAGAGTGGTGAAAAGTTCGTCGGGCTCTCCCAATCGCCGACGACGAGCGTGCCCCCCTCATGGCGCGCCGCCTCCGGCTGATACTGCGACACCGACGGACTGGCACTGCCCAGCGAAATCCCGTGCACCGAGGGCAGGGAACTGCAGCCGCCCGCCAGGGGCAGCACGGCCAGGGCAACGAGCGCGGCCCTAAGCGGCCCCCGCTGTGAAAAGGGCCGCGTGATAAGCGGCCCCCGGTGTGGCAAGGGCCGCGTGTTAGATGTTATCGAGGATCTTGCGGCGCTTTCGCTGGAATTCGCTCTCGGTGATGGCTCCGCGCTTGCGAAGCTTGTCCAGCTGACCCATGTCAGAGATCAGGTCCACGAGAGGCGACGAAAGGCGCTTGTTCAGATGCAGGTCTTCCTCACCGTCGAACTCTGGCGGCCGGGTGTCCCAAGACTTGAGATAAAAGAGCGCCTTGAGTGCCGTGTACGGGATCCCCAGGGTCTCGATCCGATCTTTGTCAATAGCCATGAGCCGCATTGTGATGCCGTAGGTGGCGTGCAGGAGATCGCCGTCGAGGTAGCCCTTGAGGACCTCGCCATCCTGGAAGCGGATCGCGACCTTCTTATCGGCGCGGGCTTGCTCGGCGGCGGTGGGCGTTCCGCTGCCGAGGGCGATGCGCTTGATCGAGGGCAACGGGATGAGGGCGCGTTCGTTGTTGCTGGCCTGATCGAGCATCTCAAGCTCGAGATTGGGCTGGTCCAGGCTGACGCTGCCGACCCGGCCCTCCATAATCTCGTCGTCAAGAAATCGGATGGTGACGGTGGTGGCTTTTCCAGCCCCCGGACTGCCCATTTGTGGCCCTCATGATGTGGACGTCAGCGGCATTATAACGAGCCGATTGCGGAACTCCTGCGAAAAGATCGCGGCCGTGTGACAAAGTTGGAAATTGCCTCGGAGAGTCGTGCAACGAGCGCAAGAACGGGTGCTATGATTCGCCCCGCGACTCGGCGGGTGGACTTCACATCGATACGGATTTTGCCGAGTCCGGGTGGTATCCAGGGAGTGACGAGAGTTGCCAAGGGGCCCTCGGATCTTGATCTTATCCGCGATTATCTTGGCGGCGACGTGGCTGCCTTCGACACGCTGTTTAAGCGCTACCACAAGGCGATTTATGGACTGACTTTCAGGCTTCTGCGCGACCGGCAACTGGCCGAGGACCTGACCCAGGAAACGTTCTTTCAAATTCTCCGGACCATCCATCGCATCAACGACAGCTTCAATTTCTCGGCGTGGATCCACCGGATCGCCACCAACCTCTGCTATGACGAGCTCCGGCGCCGCAAGAAATTCCCCGAGGCGCAGGAGATCGACGACGAGGAAAACGAAGACTCCGTGCTCCAGGTGCCGGATGGTGACGCGCGCAAGAGCCCCGAGGTCGCTCTCGAGATCAGCGAGCTACGCGATGCCGTCTGGTCGGTGGCCCGGCGCTTACCCGAGAAGTACCGGCTGGTGCTGACGCTGCGCGAGCTCCAGGGCTTGAGCTACGCGAACATCGCCCGCAAGATGCGGGTCTCCGAGAGCGCGGTCGAGACTCTTCTCCATCGCGCCCGCCGCCGCTTCAAAGAAGAATATCTATTTATGGAGGGCAAGGCCCAGACCGAAGAGACGCGCTGCCCGACGATCGCTTACTTACTCGATAATTTCCCGCCGGGCACGTTGCGCCGCGAGCAGCGCAAGATGGTCGCCCAACACCTCGATTCCTGCCCGGCCTGTTCGGAACGTTACCCGAACCCGCCGCACCTCCAGCGCAATGACGTCGTCGTGCAGCTCAACACGGCCATCGCCACCCGGCGCCTCACGTCGAAGGTGCGCCATCCCAAGATCTCTTTCATGGACGGGCGCGTCCAGGGCGGCTACCGCAAGCACTAGCTATATTGGCTCGGTGGCTACCGGGGTTCAGATCGTCTTCGACTGCGCGGATCCGGACCGACTCGCCACCTTCTGGGCCGCGGCGCTGCATTACAAGAAGCAAGACCCACCACCGGGATTTGCCTCGTGGCCGGACTTCCTGAAGGCGCAGGGGATTCCCGAGAGTGAGTGGACCTCGGCCAGTGCCGTGATCGACCCCGATGGGGCCGGTCCACGAATCTTTTTCCAGCGGGTCCCGGAGGGGAAAATCGTCAAGAACCGGGTCCACCTCGACCTGAACGTCGGCGGGCCAAGAGGGGCACCCCACGACGAACGGCGACGACGGGTCGACGCCGAGGTCGACCGTCTGGTGAAACTGGGCGCTCGCCGTTCGCGGGCCGTCGAAGAGCGCGGCGAGTACTTCATCAACATGTTCGATCCCGAAGGCAACGAGTTCGACGTTCAATAAGACCGGACGTAGCTCTCCAGGGCAAACACAAATTTGCCCGATTGCGCGTCAATGAATGCCACGTGATAACGCGTCGACGACTGAAACTGGTTGGCTGAAGCCTTACTGCCCGGTGGTCCGCCAGGAGGAGGCAGTCCCGACCCCATTTGCCAGGCTACGACCCAGCATGTGCAATTGAAAGCCGCGTTGGGCCGGACAAGAACGTTAGCCAAGACCATACTGACGCTCTTGTGGTTCGGGAAGTCTTTGAAGGCAATCGCCCCTGCTTGTTCTCGCGTAGTTGGGACGCTGGTCGTTGACGGTGCCCCAATGGTGATGCCCTGGCTGGCGAGACTCGCGGTGATCGCCGGATCCAGGGTTTCCGCTGCATGCCGTGAAGCGCCCAGCCAAATGGCCCCGCCGATCGCGAGTACCACCAGCACCCCCAGGCCACCGAGCAACAAGCGACTCGAAGCACCCCGCTCTCGCCTGGGCGCGGAGCCTACTTGCACGATCCCTACTGTCGCTGACCACGCTCGGGCTTGCGTGGCTCGATGACCAGCTCGATTTCGGTGATCTCCACCGGGTGCCAGTGCCGGTCCGCGACCTCATGCTCGAGATCGCCCAGGCGGTGCCGGTGGCGCTGAGACTCGGACGCGTGCTCGTGCTCGAACGGAACTCTAAGCCGATGCCGGTGATCTCGACCGGCGTTGGCGCGCTCCGACGGGTCGGTCATGATGATGTGCGTGTGACCGTGCGGCGCTTCACCCGGCGCCCCATGTGCGTGCTCGATGACCTCGACCAGGCGGTGGACATGCGAATCCTCACCGAAGTCATGGCGATGGATGTACTCGTCATCGTGCCGGTGCGCCACAGGCCGATGTTACCCGTCGAAGTGCGCTGTGGCTAGGCGGCGGCCGGCCAGGAGCAGCCGCATCACGCGGGTCGATGCGGCGACCAACAGGGGCCGCGCCTGAGCGATCGCCTCGTCCAGCGAGCAAGGCTCTAACACAGTCGCCTCCAGCCCATCGAACAGCAGCCGCAGCTCCGCTTCGTTCGCGATGCTGCCACCGATGGCGACGACGGGGATGCCGGCTTGGCGGGCGTGCCGGGCTACGGCGGCAGGGCCCTTGCCGAAGCGCGCGGTCTGGGAGTCCAGGCGTCCCTCGCCGGTGATGACCAGCTGCGTGCCGGCAAGCCGATCATCCAGGCGCAACGCCTCCATCACCATCTCGGCGCCGGGGCGCAGCCGCGCGCCGGTAAAGGCGACGAGCCCGGCGCCCAGCCCGCCCGCGGCGCCTGCACCGGGTAGCTGCTCGACGTCGACGCCAAGATCGCGCCGGATAATTTGCGCGAAGCGCTTGAGCGCGGCATCGAGCTCGATGACCATCTCGGGCGTCGCTCCCTTCTGCGGGCCATAGACTGCGCTCGCGCCGCTCGGTCCTGTCAAGGGGTTCGTGACGTCGCAGGCGACGTCCACCTCGGCTTTCTTCCAATTGGCGTGGACGCCGCCGACGTGGATCCGCGTCAGGCGTGTGAGCGCCAGGCCGCCTGGCGGTAGCTCGTGGCCCTGTGCGTCAAGCAGGTGGTAACCGAGCGCCTGCGCCATGCCGGCGCCGCCGTCGTTGGTGGCGCTGCCGCCGATGCCGACGATGAAGTGCCGCGCGCCCTCGTCGTAGCCCCGCTGCAAGAGCTCACCGACGCCATAGGTCGTCGTAACCCGCGGGTCGCGTTTTGCCGGTGGCACGAGGGCCAGCCCCGCGGCCTTCGCCATCTCGATTACGGCACTCGATCCGGCGTCGATCAGGCCGTACTCGGCATCGACCGAATCGTCCAGCGGCCCGCGCACCCGAAGGGTCCTTCGCTCGCCCTGCGTCGCGGCGACCAGCGCGTCGACCGTACCGTCGCCGCCATCGGCAATCGGCACCAGCACGAGCTCCGCGTCTGCCGCGGCGACACGCACCCCTTCGGCAATCGCCTCGGCAGCGTCCTGCGCCGATAACGAACCTTTGAAGGCGTTGGGCGCGATCACGATGCGCATCGGTCGTGCCTAGCGCTCGCGGCGGCGCGTTTTGGCCGGAATCAGTAAACGGGTGTGAGCCAGGACTTGTACTTGGCGTTACGCCCGCGCACGATTTCGAAATAGAGCTTCTGCAGCCGGTCGACCACCGGCCCGACCTGCCCATCGCCGATCGGTCGCCGGTCGACGTCGACCACAGGCGAAATCTGCGCACCGGTGCCGCACAGGAAGATCTCGTCGGCGACGTAGAGCTCCGAGCGGTCGATCGAGCGCTCGAGGACTTCCATGCCGAGCTCGGCGCGGAGCAGCTCGATCATGGCAAGCCTCGTCAGGCCCTCGAGAATATTGTCGGATGTAGGCGGCGTAAACACCTTGCCGTCGCGGACCAGGAAAATATTCTCGGCGCTGCCTTCGCAGACGTGCCCCTCGTGGGTCAGCATGATCGCTTCGTCGAAGCCGTTTTCCTGGGCCTCCGTCTTGGCCAGTGCCGAATTGACGTAGATACCGGTGATCTTCGCCCGGGCCGGCGCCGCGTTGTCGTCGACGCGCCGCCAGCTCGACACCATGCAGCGGATGCCCCGCTCGATGTCGACGTAGTTGCCAAAGGGCGTCACGTAGATGGCAAAAGAATCTTTCAGATTATGCAGCCGGACGCCGATCTCTTCGGAGCTCTTGAAGGCGAGCGGTCGGATGTATACGTCCTGGCGGAAGTTGTTGCGCCGGATGAGCTCGATCGTGGTGCTGGCCAGCTCATCGAGGGTGATCGGGATCTTGAGCTTGAGGACCTTGACGGAGTTCTGCATCCGGCGATAGTGCTCGCGAAGCTTGAGCACAAACAGTTGCTCGTGCTCGGGGCTCCAATAGCCGCGGATGCCCTCGAAGACCCCGGTGCCGTAATGAAGGGCGTGGGTCATCAGGCCCAGGCGCGCCTCGCCGTACCGCTTGAACTCCCCGTCGAGGTAGACCCAGTACTGTGCCTGCTCTTTCCGCCGGGCCTCGGTGGCGCGAGTGACCCCCTCCGCCTTGATCGCCATCTGTGTCGATTATATGCCCGCTTCCCCGGAACCCGATAGGGTCGTCTGGACGTAACGAAATCGGCCGATTTTGAGTTCAAAAATCGTGTGCTAAGCTTGGGGCGCCGGTGGCCCCCATACGTATGAACCCCCGGGTGGTGCGCTGGTTCACCCCCGGTCTCCACGTCAAACGATGGCTTGGTCTCCTGATCGTGGGGATGGTGATCATCAGCCTTGGGATTGGTTACGCCCTGCGCAATGTCTACTCGTCCGGTTTCCGGTTCCCCGGCGTCACCTTCTACCTGACCCTACAGTTCATTCCCTACTTCGCCCGGGCGGCGCTGTTCGGTGCTCTGGGGCTGTCGATCATTCTGTTTGCCCTCTACAAGCTGACTCAGTCCGTCCTGGGGCCTTTCCTGCCCGGCCGCGACCGAGCGCTCTCCGAGATCATCTATAACTACCGGTTCTTGCAGAAGGGGCCGCGGGTCGTCGCGATGGGAGGCGGCACAGGACTCTCCACCCTGCTTCGGGGGCTGAAGAAGTACACCGGCAACCTGACCGCCATCGTCACGGTCGCCGATGACGGCGGAAGCTCGGGCCGCCTACGCGCCGAGTACCGGATCCTGCCACCGGGCGATTTCCGGCAATGCATCACCGCGCTGGCCGACGTCGAGCCGCTGATGACGACGCTATTTCAGCATCGCTTCAAGGAAGGCAGCCTGAACGGGCATTCGTTTGGGAACCTGTTCATCATGGCGATGGCCGAGATCACCGGAGACTTCGAGCACGCCATTCGCGAGTCCGGCCGGGTTCTCGCCGTCCGGGGACAGATCGTGCCGTCGACCCTGCGCGACGTCACCCTGATCGCCGAGATGGCCGACGGTCAGACCCGAATTGGCGAATCCAGCATCCCCCACGCCAACGGTGACGGCGACGGCAATGGAGCCGTCGCCACCGCCATCAAACGGGTCTTTCTCCAGCCGGAGCCCACCATCAACCCCGAGGCAGAAGAAGCCATCCTCAATGCCGAGATGATCATGGTCGGCCCCGGTAGCCTGTATACGAGTATCTTGCCCAACCTCGTGGTCGACGGCATGGCCGAGGCGCTCAAGGCCTCGCCGGCGATCAAGGTCTTCGTGTGCAACGTCGCCACCCAGCCAGGCGAGACCGACGCCTTCCGGGTCAGCGATCATCTCGAGGCCATCGAACGCCACCTGGGCTCGAACATTTTCGATTTCGTCGTCGTCAACAGCAACAACAACTTCACCCTGCCGCCCTCGGCCCAGGAGGCGGGCATCAGGCGGGTGGTCTACGATCCGGCCACGGTCAGTAAGCGCAGCATCCACGCGGTGCTGGTCGACGTCGTCAACCCGCGGGTCTCGACCCACCACGATCCCGACAAGCTGGCGCGCGCCATCATGAAGAAGATCTGGCGGTCGTAGTCAGCTCGGCGTCCTCGCGACGCGATCGCCTCTGTGCCCAGAAGCGCGTGAACCAGTCCTCGCCAAAGAAGGCGGCGAAAGCAAAGATCACGGCCCCGATGATGTCGACCACGTAGTGCTCGCCGAGGTAGACGATGCTGAGCCAGACGCAGGCCGTGTAGACCAGCGCCGGCCACGCGCGGCGCCCCCAGAGACGTAGTGCGAAGAGCGCACCGAGCAACGGATAGGCCGCGTGCAGCGAGGGCATGGCGGCGTACTGGTTGGGCGTCAGCCAGTGGTAGACCGTGGCCGGCACCGGGATGCCAGGGATGTCCGTGAAGCTCGGCAGCGTGTGGTCGATGATTTTCACCACGCTGGGAAGGACCTTCCACGGCGGAGCGACCGGCAGCAAGAGATAAAAAACAAATGCGGCGAACGACATCGCGATCAGCGCCCGCGAGAATCGTAAGAACGTCCGCCGGTCCACGACCCAGAAGAGATACCCGAGCCCGAGTGGGAAGGCAAAGTGCAGGAAGTAGAACATCGTCGCCGCGAAGTCGTACCAGCTCAATTGCCCGGCATGGTAGAACGCCTGCTGCAACACCAGGGTCGGCACCTGCCCGAAACTGATAAGACGTTCAAGCGAAGTCACGTCGTGGATTGGCATGCCCAGCTTGCCGCCGAGTCCACGTAAGTACTCGTATGAAAGAAAGAGAACCAGGAACGGGATCCAGTCGGCGAGGAACAGTTTGGCCCGGCCGAGAACCAGCGCCGCGATCAGCATCAGCAGAAGGAAGCGCTCCGGGGAGACGGATAAGTGCAGCACGAAAACCATGAAGAGGGTGACGACGGCCAGATAGCCGCCGACCAGCGATGGAATGAGCCAGGAGCGCCGGCGGCCTACGCGTGGGCGCTGCGGTGCGTCAGCCGGCTGCACCGGAAGAGCTTACACACGCGGGAATCCCGCGACCCTGACAAAACTGCCTCCTGGAACACGGTCGCTTAGAGCCGGCTGAGAAGGCGCCGACAAGATGGGATTTCGCCAAAAGTGCCGTTATATTGGGACTCGAAATGGCAGAACCCGCCTCCGAGCCTACGGCCTCTCGCAGTCCGCGGGTGCTGGTCGTCGACGACGAACGGAGCATCGTCGACTTCATCCGTCTTGGCTTGCAGTACGAGGGGTTCCTGGTACAGACCGCGCCGGATGGGCAGGCGGCCTTGCGCCTGATCAGTGAGTTCCGGCCGCACGTGGTCGTGCTCGACATCATGATGCCGAAGCTGGACGGCCTGGCCGTCGCGGAGGCCATTCGCGGCAACAAGGACACCGGTGTGATCATTCTCTCCGCCAAGGACGACGTCCAGGATCGGATCAAAGGCCTCGAGGTGGGCGCCGACGATTACCTGGTCAAGCCGTTCGACTTTGGTGAACTGCTGGCGCGCATTCGGGCAGTGATGCGCCGCCGCAATCCGAATGCTGGTCCGCAGCTCCAGGTTCAGGACGTCACCATGGATGACGCCACGCGAGAAGTCCGCCGAGATGGCCGCGCTATCGACCTATCGGCTCGCGAGTTCGACCTGCTGCGCCTGCTGATGATGCATCCGAACCAGGTCCTACCCCGTGATCGGATTCTCGATCAGGTCTGGGGTTATAACTTCTTCGGCGACGCCAACAACGTCGAAGTTTACATCCGGTACCTGCGGCAGAAACTCGGCGATGAGCAGCATCAACTAATCCAGACCGTAAGGGGAGTCGGGTACCGGATCAAGACATGAACCGTGGGTCGCGCCGCGGTAGGCGCGGCTAGTCATGTCGCGCTTCCGCTCGCTGCGATGGCGGCTGACGTTTGTCTACCTCGGCCTGCTCGCCGTCTTGCTGCTGGCTGCCGGCGTCGCCCAGTACTTCGCCGCGCGCGAAGTCCTCTTTCGAACCAACGCCGACGTGCTCGTCAGCGAGTACAACGCCGTCTTCAACGCCTTCCGGAGGCAGAACTCGACCCGGCCGGCTGCCGCGCTGCGGGCGCTCATCCTGTCGCAGGCGTTCAGCCTCGAGCTGAGCTCCCGGCGCACAGCGGCCACCATCGTCGACGTCAACGGCGGTTGGGTGACATCGTCCCCGGCGACACTCTTTGCCACACAGGACCCGCCGAGCCTCACCACCCAGGAATACCGCAACGCCGTGCTCCATTCGCCCCGACCGTATTACGTGGCGACGGCGGCCGACGGCTCGAACTACCTCGTGGTGCTCAACGTGATCCGCAACGGTACCCGGCCGATCGGGCTGGCGCAACTCGCCATTCCCACCAGCGAGATCGATCAAACGCTGCGGCTGGACCGTGAGGTCGCCATCGTGGGATCGCTGCTGGTGTTGCTGCTTGCCCTGCTGCTGAGCCCGCTGATCGTCGGCCGGGCGCTGCGCCCGCTCCAGCAGATGTCCACCACGGCCGGGGCCCTTGCGGCCGGGGATTACAAGCAGCGGGTCAGCGTGCCGAAGACCCGTGACGAGATCGGAACGCTGGCGGTCGCGTTCAACCAGATGGCTGCCGGCATCGACCAGGCCTTCGAAGTCCGCCGGCAATCGGAGGAACAGATGCGCCACTTCGTCGCCGATGCCTCGCACGAGCTGCGCACGCCATTGACGTCGATCGCCGGCTATATCGACGTGCTCGGCCGGCGCGAGGTGGTCGACGCGGAGACCCTTCAGGCATCGCTGGCGGCGATGCAACAGGAAAGCACGCGTATGACCCGGCTGGTCAATGACCTCCTGACCCTGACGCGGTTCGAGTCGGGCAAGGCGCCCAGCCGCCAGCCGCTCCAGCTCGACCAATTCGTCAACCAGGCACTGGACGAGCTCAGCCTGCGCGACAAGGGCGCGCTCGAGTCACGCGACTTCCAGCCGGGGGTCACGGTGAAGGCCGACCCGGAGGCGCTCAAGCAGGTGGTGACCAATCTCGCCCAGAACGCGCTCAAGTACGCCCCCGGGGCCGAACAGCGCTGGAGCGTCTTTACCGCGGACGGGCGCGCCGCCATCCGGCTGCAGGACACGGGGCCTGGGATCTCGCGGCAGGACCTGCCGCACATCTTCGAGCGCTTCTACCGCGGGGAAAAAGCGCGCGACCGGTCGATGGGCGGCTCGGGGCTGGGCCTGGCGATCGCCAGATCGATTGTCGAGGCGCACCAGGGAACGATCGAGGCGGCGAGCGAGCCCGGCCAGGGAGCGACCTTTACGGCCTGGCTGCCGCTGGCGGCTTAGCCCTTCAGGCGGATGATCGCCGAGATCTCAACCGGCACGCCCAGGGGTAGCTCGCTGGTGCCGAGCGCCTGCCGCGTGTGGCGCCCACGCTCGCCAAAGACTTTGAAGATCAAGTCGCTGGCGCCGTTGAGGACTTTGGGCTGCTCCTCGAAACCCGTCGCCGAGCGGACGAAGCCGCTGAGCTGGATGAACTGCTCGACCTGGTCGAGCGATCCGGCGTGCTGACGGATAAGCGCCATGATATTCAGCGCGCAGATCTCCGCCGCCCGGCCGCCGTCCTTCAGACTGACATCGCCGCCCACCACCCCGCGGAATTGGACCTCGCCGTTCCAGCTGGGGATGACGCCCGAGGTATAGAGGAGCTCGCCGACCTGCTGGACGGGTACGTAGGAGGCGAGCGCCTTCGGAGGATCGGGCAGCTCGAGACCGAGCGCGCGCAGGGTCGCCTCAGCCGAATCCACGCTCAGGATCCGTCTCGACCGTGTGGTGAGCAGCCGCGATCGACCTCCTCAGCCCGCCTTGGACGGACCGTAGGGAAGAGACTAGCGTGGCCGGTCTCGAACCACCATCCTGAACCGGTGAAGGGATGGTTAACGCGTCTGGCCCGGCTGTGACAGTCGGTCACGGGCGGAACGAATGCTGGTCTTCCCGCCGGGTCCGCCAGCGCCGCGCGAGGATCACGGCGCCCAGGGCGAGCAGCACTGCCAGGGCGACCGCATAGGTGGCGTAGGCCGGCGTTGCGCTGGAGCGGCGCACGGGAGCCGGCCCGGCGGTGGCCGGGCGTGGCGTGGCGGACGGGTGGCTGCTGGCCGACGGCGCCGCCGAGGCGGTCACTCCGGCGACCGTGGCGGCGGGGTCGGCGATTCGATAGGCGCCCGCCGAGCCACTGGTCGGGTTCCAGGCGGCGGCGACGACCTGGGCCGGGTTGAGCGGCTGCAGGGCCAGGGCCGTGATACGGGGTTTGACGGGGAGGCCGGCGCCGAAGGTGCTCCAGCTGGCCCCGCGGTCCAGCGAGCGAAAGACGCCACCGTTCCCCTGGTCGCCGTCGCTGCCAACATAGATCTGGTCGGGATTCGCCGGGTTGAACAGGGCGATGTTGAAATCGGTGGTGGGGAGGCCTGCCAGCGGGCTCCAGGTCGCACCGCGGTCATCGCTGCGGAAGAGGCCTTGCGAGGTCCCGGCGAGCACCGGGGAATCAGTGCCGCCTGAGGGGGCTGGCGCGACCGCGAGAGAGGCGACGACGGCGTCGGTTGGGAAATTTCCTTTGACCGCCGCCCAGCTCCCGCCGAGTCCCTCGGACTTGAGCAGAAAGCCGGAACCCGCCGTGCCGTTGTCGGCGCCGGCAAACACCGTGCTTCCCGTGGCGCCCGGCAGGACCTCCACCGCAGCGATATCCAATGACTCGAGGCCGAGCGAGTGCCATGATGTCGCGCTATCGGTCGAGTAGTAGACACCCTGGGCGGTCCCAGCAACGATCAGGCCGCTGGCGACGGCGATGGACCGGATATCCATGTTGTTGAGCCCCTGGCTCTGCGCCATCCAGGTCTTTCCTTCGTCGACAGACTTGTACAACCCAGCGGTCTGGGTGCCGACGTAAGCCGTCGCGGTCTGAATGGGGTCGAAACGCACGACCCAGGCACTGTCGACACCCGTAATCGCAGAAGTCCACGTAGCCCCCGAGTCGGTGCTGCGTAAGACGCCTCGCCCCTGGGTAGCGGCGAGCAAGACCGCCGGATGCGCGGGCGACACGGCGATCGACCAGACGGGACGATCCGGCGTCCCAGGTTGCTGGGCACCCGTCGACGTCCAGGTGGTGTCCGCCCCGCTAGCAGCGACGACGGTAGCGAGCAACCCGGCGGCCAGCGTGATGGGCGTAGGCAGGATGTGGCGCGAAAATTTCACGAGGGTGCCCGGAAAAACGGAGTAAGGATAGCAGACGCCTTTCGGCCGGACCTCCTGCCTTTGGACGGAGCGTCCACGTCATGGCCAAATTCGCCCGAAGCTCGACTACAATGCTCGACGTGCGACAGCTCTGGCGAGCGCTGCACGGTGTTCCGCAGTTGCTCCTGGTCCAGCCGGAGCAGCTTGGCTATGACCTCGCCTACGCGCTAGCCCTCTTGCCGCTGGTCATCGCCGGCATCGTCTTCTTTCTGCAGGACGCGCTGTTGCTGTTCGCGATTTCGTTTCTGGCCGGAATCGTCTGCCTGCTCGCGCTGCAACTCGCCCGCCTGACCTTCGGACTGCCCGCCTGGGTTGGCTTCAAGGCGACCCATCCGCTGGTCGCCAGCATGCTGATCGCCTGCTTCTTCTCCCCTCACACGCCCGCCTGGATCGGCGCCTCGATGGTGATTCTCTTCATCGTCATCGACACCGTGCTCTGGCCACAGTTGCGGCGCATGATGATCCATCCCGCTCTGATCGTGTTTGGAATCCTCTACCTGATCCAGCTGCCACTTCATATCGCTTTCACGAATCCCTTCGATGGCCATCGCCTCGACGATCCATTGCTCCTCTGGTACAAGCTCCAGATCGTCATCGATCCGGTCAAGCTCTACGTTGGGAACGCGCCCGGCCCGATCGGGGTGACATCGGCCGCCGCGGTGCTGCTGGGCGTCACGTACCTGTGGTACACGCGGAAGATTTCGTTGGGCCTGGTCGTCGGATTTCTCTGCGGCGTGGCCGGGCTCGCGATTGCGATCCGCTCGGACCTCGGCTTCCAACTCGCCTCCGGCCCGTCGCTCTTCCTGGCGGGCTACATCGCCGCCGATCGACGGCGTCTGCTCCTGCCTGAGCGATTCACCTTTGCCTTCGGCCTCGCGGCGGGCGCGGCGACGATGATTCTGCGCTGGTACGGCAACGGACAACAGGCGGCCTGGCAGGCGTTGCTGTTGATCAGCGCCCTGGCGACCATCGTCTTGCTGGTCCAGGACCTCTTGCGACGGCGCACGAGGGCGGCGAGCCGGTCCGCACCGCTGCGCACCCTGGCGGTCGACTCCGCCGAACCGCCCGACCCGCATCGCCTCTGGGCACCGGTCCGGCCGGAGGTGCGGCAACCGGTGCGCCAACCGGCGATGGCAACCTCACCCGTCTCGACGGCCTACAGCCGTGGCGCCGGCAGCAGCCCGATCCGGGCATATGACACGCAGGGGGACCCGCATGACGTGGTGCGACAGATGCGCAGCGCCGCGACGCGCGGCCGCCCGGCGCAAAACCCCATCATTCTTCTAGGGGCATTGTTGATCATCAACCCGGTCGGGCTATGGCTCACCTGGACCGCACGGTCGTTTAATCGCCAGACGAAGGTGCTACTGAGCGCGGTCTCGCTGCTGTGGTACTTAGGTGTGGCTGGTTTCGCGTTCGCGCTGACGCACCGCTAGGCCGACCTGGCCGCCCTGCATCCAGATCGTCTGATCGCGGGAGGCGCCGACTGAAACGATATCGATGGGTGCACCGCAGAGCTCGCTGAGCCGCTCGATGTAGCGGCGAGCAGCCTTGGGCAGGTCTTCGGGCCGGCGGACGCCCGCGATCGATGAGCGCCACCCGGGCAGCGTCTCGTAGACGGGCTCGCAGTGCTTGAGGTGGCTGATGTTCGACATCGGATAGGCTTGCAACTCGCCCTTGCTGATGTAGCCGGTGCAAATCCGAATCGGGTCGAACTCGTCGAGGACGTCGAGCTTGGTGAGCGCAATCGACCGGATCCCGTTGAGGGCGACGCTGTAGCGCGCCACGGCGCCGTCGAACCAGCCCACGCGCCGCGGCCGTCCGGTGGTCGTGCCGTATTCGACCCCGATCTTTCGCATCTGTTCGCCCAGCGCATCGGTGAGCTCGGTGGGCATCGGCCCGTAGCCGACCCGCGTCGTGTAGGCCTTGAAGACGCCCATCGTCAGGTCGACGGCCGTTGGCGAAATTCCGGAGCCGGTGAGCGCGCCGCCGGCGGTCGGCGACGATGACGTCACGTACGGATACGTGCCAAAGTCCAGATCCAGCATGCTGCCCTGAGCCCCCTCCAGCAAGATCTGCTCGTTGCTCGCGAGCGCCTGGTGGACGATCGGAAAGATGTCCTTGATGTATGGCCCGAGCCGCTCGCCGTATGCCGTGTACTCGTCGAGCACGGCCTGCGGGTCGAGCGGCGGCACGTGGTAGAGCTCCTGCAGGATCGGGTTCTTGATTTTGTTGAGGACGAAGCCAAGCTTCTTCTGCAGGAAGCGTGGCTTCAACAGGTCGCCGGCGCGAAAGCCGATACGCCGGACTTTATCCGCGTAGGCAGGCCCGATGCCGCGCCAGGTGGTGCCGAGCCGGTCATCGCCGCGCTGCTCCTCTTCGAGCTTGTCGAGGATCGGATGCCAGGGCATGATCAGATGCGCGCGATCGGAGACGACCAGCTTGTCGATGCTGATGCCGCGCGACTGCACTTGCTGCATCTCCTCGAGCAGCACTCGTGGATCGAGCACGACGCCGTTGCCGATCACGCAGGTCGTGGTCGGATACAGAATGCCCGAGGGAATGAGGTGGAAGCGAAATTCCTGGCCGGCGTTGACGACGGTGTGGCCGGCATTATTGCCGCCCTGCGAGCGGATCACCATGTCGGCCTTCTCGGATAGAAGGTCGATGATCTTGCCCTTTCCCTCATCGCCCCACTGGCCGCCTACGAGGATGGTCACCATCTGCTAGCTCCCGCGTCTGCGGTCGAGATTGGCGAATTTCGTCTGCTCGTCGATGAAGAGCAACTCGAGCTTGCCAGTTGGCCCGTTGCGATGCTTGGCGATGATGATCTCGGCGATGTTGCGCCGGTCCTCGGCGACGTTGTCGTTGTAGAAACGCTCGCGAAAAATGAAGAGGACCAAATCCGAGTCCTGCTCCAAAGTACCGCTTTCGCGAAGGTCCGAGAGCTGCGGGCGATGGTCGGGCCGCTTCTCGGGCTCGCGGCTCAACTGTGAGCACGCGATGACGGGAATCTGCAACTCCCGCGCTAAGGTCTTCAAACCGCGAGAGATGTCTGAGACTTCCTGCACACGATTTTCTTGATTACGGCCCTGCATCAGTTGAAGATAGTCGACGATGATCAGGCCAAGATTGTTCGCCGACTTCAGCCGGCGCGCCTTGGTCCGCATTTCCATGACCGAGACATTCGGCGAGTCATCGATATAAATCTGCGCTTCCGAGAGCGCCCCCATCGCCTGCGCGATCCGCGGCCACTCGGCATCTTTGAGCAATCCGGTCCGCAAACGATAGGAATCGACTGATGCCTCGCTACAGAGCAATCGTGTGACCAACTGCTGCTCCGACATTTCGAGGGAAAAGATGGCAACCGGAATCTTGTATTGGATCGATGCGTGCTGCGCGATGTTGAGCGTCAGTGAGGTGTTGTGAACCAGAACGTCTTCAGCAACGAAGTTTGCGCCCGACGGAACCGTGAGATCATAAACCTGGTGCTCGCCAATCGGCTCAATTGAAACGATTCGGTCCCAATAGAGCTCCGGGTTGGCAAGCTCACTGAGCCACCAATCCTCGAGGACCTCATTGAAAATGCCGAGGCGTCGCTGGGACAGGCCGTGATTCGTCCTCGGGTTATAAGTATCGAATTTCGACGTGTGGGCTCTCTCACCTGAGAGCACGGCCAGCGAGGACCAGCCAAGGCCCTGCATGGCGGCGGCCTGACCAACCATCTTCCAGACAACCGCTGGCAGATGACCGGTGTTTCGCCGGAATACGCGAAAATCTGACTCAAATCGGGCGGCCTTCTCGCCAATCCAACCGATTTCCCTCTGATACGTGGCGACCGAACCAGAGTCAGTTACTTGTACGCGCCAACACCGCTCCGATTTCCGGTAAAGTCGCGCCACAATGCCAAAGCGCACGAAGGCGTGATGCATATCCTTCGCGAGCGCTTCCGATGCAACGGAGAATTCGATTCGAGGCCGTCCGTTCGGCGTTCGAAAGATACTTCCGTCGCATGACATCAAGCCACGAACGAACTCTCTGAGTGTCTCTTTATCCCACCGCCACGCCGCATCAGGGAAACGTTTGAACTCCGCCTTCTTGCCCCAAAGACCGAATTCCCTCAGCCAGCGGACAACAGGATTGGGTTGCCGCGAATGGGTGCCAACGGGAGTTCGGTAATAACCGCAGACGGTGTAATGAGGGCCTCGCTTCGTCACGTGGCAACTTGGGAAATGCAATGCAACAGTTGCCTCGAAATCCGCTACCAGCTCCGGATCGACATTAATGAATTCCGGGGTGGTCCTAGACAGCGCACCGTCACCGGCGAAATAGCCGAGTAGCCGTGCCAGCCCTGCTTCTAGCTTGTTGTTGCCGAATATCGGCAACGTCCGTGGGACGGCGATTGCATCACCGACTACCACGTCATGCAGGGGCTGCCAACCCGAGACGGTGAGAAACGGATGATGACCGGTGACCTCAACACGCCTTCCGGTTTGGGTGCTCACCGCAAAGCATGGCTGGACACCGCTGTCCACCCAGGCGACAATATCTCGTACCTCGATTCGGCCTCGAGGCGAAAGGCCAAAAACCGAAGGACGTTTCCTCTTCACAAACTCCTCGATGGTGAGCCGCGCTCCCGTCTGCGGATCGTCCACGAGCGTGCTCGCGACCAAACATTTCCCGACTCCCGGCCTTGCAGCAATGATGATCAGGTCGGATTTCTGGAAGCCACCGGTTTTCGCATCGAGATCGTTGAAACCACTTGGGACGCCTGAGATAACCGACTGATCTTTGTGGATCTGTTCGATCTGGTCCCACGTCGTCTTGAGAATGTCCTTCAGGGCGACGAAGTCCTGCGTGATGCGGCCTTCGGCGATGTTGAAGATCACGCCTTCCGCGGTATCCAAGGCTTGACCGGCCGGCGTGCTGTCGTCGAACCCCAACGCCGTGATCCGTCCGCCGGCGCTGATCAACTTTCTCTTGGTGGCGGCTTCTTCCACGAGGTGGCCGTAGTACTCGACGTTGGCCGCCGTCGGCACGCGACTCTCCAGCTCCGCGAGGAACACCTGGCCGCCGATACGTTCGAGGACCAGCATCTTCTCGAGTTCGGATGCCAGCGTCAGCAGGTCGATC
>VBFR01000029.1 GCA_005889345.1 Chloroflexota bacterium | reverse complement strand
GCCCCGTCGTCCCGCTGCCGCCGCTCACCGCGTCGTACGGAGTCCTGGTCTCCCTATCGGCCGGCGAGTACGACGTGTTCTTGATCGGTGCCGACGGCAAGGTCACCGCCAGTTCGCACGCCGCGCGACGAACCAAGATCGTGACGGGCGATGCGGTCTCACGCGCCGAAGCAACAGAACTTCCGTATGTCAGTGCGACCCGCTCCCGTGTCTACTACCTCGACGGCGACTCCACCCTGCGGTGGATGAGTCCGAGCAGTAAAGGGGTCGCGATGTTGCTGCCCGGAGGGCCGACGGCGAGCGCCGCTTTTGCGGTGACGCCCGATGACGCCCGCATCGCCGTCTCGGTCATCGACTTTGCGCCGCGCACACCGGTTGTGCAGCTGTCGGTCGGTCCGCTCGGCGGGCCAATGACCAAGATGTACAGCTCGGCCTCGGACTACCTCTGGCCGATCGGCTGGCACGCGGGCAAATTGGTGGTTGGCCAGGGCGCGATCGTGTCGCAAGGCGGCTGGCAAAGCTTCAATCCCTATAGCGCCCGCTCCTACTTCGTGATGGACTCCACGAATGCCGCCCGCCTCGCTACCATCGGCGGTTCCGGCCTCGATGAATGCCCGCCATCCGGCTTGCTGACCGCCGCGGGGACCGCCTGCTATCTGAGCACCTCGTTCGGAGGCCGGTCCGGTGGCTATTCGATTTCTGATTGGACCGGCTACCGTTACTTGCCGCCGGTCGCGGCCAGCTGGTCGGCCGCCGCCTCGGTCGGTCGATCCCCGAACTCGGTCACGGTTGCCGTCTGCTGCGAGACCAATGCCACCTATGGTCGATTTCTCGTGTCGCGCGGGACCGATGCCCCGCTCACGGCTCCGCTGTCAGGAAAAGCCGACGACTGGGCGTGCTGGATCGATCAATCGCACCTGCTATCGGGTTTCAAGGACGCGTCCTTGGAGAGCGACGTGGTTGATCTCACCAGCCAGAAAGCCTTCCCCACGGGCAGGCGCGGATTCTGCGCTGCGGTGCTACCGACAGACCTGGGCTAAGCTTCAGCCCTCGACATGCGGGCGAAGCGCCGCATAGCCGTTGGCCATCACCTGTTCGTGGTTGCGGGCGAGCGCGCCTTTGGCTAGCGGGGCAATCAGGTTGAGGATCGGGTTCGTCGTCGCGACGTCCCAGTAATAGACGGCCTTGACGGTCGACGCCTCGACTTCCGAAAATTCCCAGCGCCCGGTTCCGACCAGGTCGCCCGTCGAGCGCAGCAGGATGTGCCGATACTCCTCGGCCTCCACGACCTCGAGCGCGTACTTGAGGCTGTAGGGTAGCGAGCCACGTACCTCGCACGCGATCACCGAACCGACCGATTTCCCATCTCCGCGGGTGATCGTCACGCGCCGGAAGTTCTTCCACCAGCCGGGGTAACGCTCGATGTCGAGCACGACGGACCACACCTTCTGGAGTGGCGCCCGGAAGCGCCAGTCCGTTACGAAACGGTACGTCTCGGACACGCGGAGTATTTTAGGAATGTGCTCTTCAACATCCTGAAGTTCTTCCACATCCTGTTCGTCATCACGGCGGTGGGCGCCAATATCAGCTACGGCGTGTGGCAAGCCCGGGGTGCGATTGATCCCAAACACGAGTCGTTCGCGCTGCGCGGCGTGAAGTTCCTCGACGACCACGTTGCCAATCCCGCCTACCTGCTGGTCCTCGTGACGGGGCTCACGATGGCCTGGTGGCACTGGTCGTATGCGATTCACTGGATCCAGGCCGCGATTGTCCTGTTCGTGGGCATGTTCATCTTCGCGCTGGCCGTATATTCGCCGGCGCTGGCTCGCCAGATCGAGGCGCTGGACCGAGATGGTGCGCAATCGCCCGCGTATCGGAGAGCCAACCTGCGGGCGACGGTCTACGGCATCGGCGTCATGGTGCCGATCCTGGCGATCCTGTTCCTGATGGTCACAAAACCGAGCTTGTAAGAGAGCCCGCACCCCGCCCTCCCCCGCGAGGGGGAGGGTGAGAGTGAGCGGGTTAATCGGCTGGAAGCTAGAAGCCGTGGTCCTTGACCCAGGTCGCCGCGATATCGATCGGGTCTTGCTTATCGACATCCGCGCTCTTGTTCATGGCCGTGAGATCGGGCGTGTTCAGCTTGGCGTCGATGCTGTTCAAGATCGTGGTGATCTCGCTATTCAAGACGTCCGTCCGGATCAAGGGCACGACGTTGTCGGCCTGCTGTAGATGCTTGTCGTCATCGAGGACGACGAAGTTGTTGGCCGTGATCCCGCCGTCGCTGGAGAAGACGAGACCGATATTGATCGAACCCTGCTTCAGGGCGGCAAAGGTCAGAGGTCCGCCGGTGTCGAGCGACTTGAACGCCTTGAACTTCAAGCCGTACGTTTGCTCGAGGCCGGGCTGGCAGAACGGTCGTTGCGGGCACTCCGGTGGCCCGCCCAGAGTCCACTGGCTGGCGATCGCCGGGGTGATGTCAGAGAGCTTGGTGAGGTGGTACTGGTCGGCCTCGGCCTTGGTGATCGCGAAGGCATTCTGATCGACGGCGGGCGAGGGATCCAGCGCCTTGACACCCTTGCTGGCCAGACGGGTGTTGATCTTCTGCACGTTGGCGGCCGCGTCGGTGCCGGCCTCCGAGGCAGCGCCCTGACGCTTGTCGATGAAGGTCAGGTCGGTCGCGGCGTACCCCGCATAAAGATCGATCAGGCCGTTCTCCAGCGACGGCTCGACGATCTCGCGATTACCGAGCTTATCGCGATAGGTGATCGTGTAGCCCTTGTTCTTCAGCGCATCACCATAGATGTGCGCCAGGATGATGCTCTCCGAGAAGTTGAAGGACGCGACCCGGATCGTGGCTTTTGCCGAACTGGATGGCCCACCTGTTGAGCCGCACGACGTTATGACCAAGGACAGGGCGACCATGCTGGCGCCCAGAACCAAGATTCGCTTTAGACGCATTGCTCCACCTCCAAGAAATGACCGAAAACTACGCCGCAACAACCGCGATATCTCGTGCTGTTCCTACGGGTTCCTCCTTCTGGTTGGTTTTCGAGGGACGAAGCCCGGCCGGTGTGGACAGCCGCTGCACACCGGCGAGCGAAAATTCCACGATCAGCGATAGCACGGCGACCATGACGGCGCCGGCGAAGAGCATCGGGTAGTCCTGGAGCCCGAAACCGTCGACGATGAAGCGGCCGAGGCCGCCCCACGCCACCACCGCCGCGAGCGTGGCGGTAGCGACAACGTTGACAGCTGAGGTGCGGATGCCGGCCATGATGAACGGCAACGCGATCGGCAGCTCGACGCGCAGTAGGACGGCGCCCTCGCGCATCCCCATGCCCCGAGCCGCCTCCCGGACATCGGCATCGACCTCGCGCATCCCGATATAGCTGTTGGTGACCATCGGTGGGATCGCGAGCGCCACAAGAGCCACAAACGCCGGAACCGCGCCAAATCCAAGCACCCTGGGGCCGGACACGAACCCGAAGAGCTTCGCCGCGAGCACCAGCACGGCAAATGAGGGAATCGCCCGGCCCACATTCGAGACGTTGATCGCGAGGATCCCACCGCGGCCGTAGTGACCCACGGCGATCCCAACGGGTAGCGCGATCAACGCGGCGGTCAAGACCGACGCTCCTGACATCAGCAGGTGCTCGAAGGTCCGATGTGGAATGCCTGCGTCCCCCTGCCAATGCGCCGGGTTCTGGAACCATTGGATGACTTGCCCGAAGAAGCTCATGGCACCGCCCGACTTCTCGCCCAGGGTGTGACCACGCGTTGCAGAAGAGCCAGGCCCAGATCGGACAGGACGGCCAACGCCACGCACAGCACCGTTCCAACCACCAATGGGGTCTTGAAGTCGCGAAGCAGTCCGTCGTAGATCAGGCTTCCCAGGCCTCCCTCGCCGATCAAGGCGGTCACGGTGACAAGGCCGATGGTGGTAACAGTCGCGATGCGGATACCGGCGAGGATCCCAGGGAATGCCAGCGGCAAGTCCACCCGCGCCAGCTCGGCGAGCGGCCGGAAGCCCATCCCGCGGGCCGCCTCCCGCACCTCGTCGGGCACCGCGTTCAGCCCGACCACGATGTTGCGAATCAGGATCAACAGCGTGTAGCCGACGAGGCCGATCTCCGCGGTCCATATGGTCAAGCCGGTGAACGGCAGCAGCAGCGAGAAGAGCGCGAGCGACGGGATGGTATAGAGGATGCCGGTCACTGAAAAGATCGGTCCACGGAAAACGCGGCTTCGCCAGGCGAGAAGGCCAAGCGGAACGGCAATCAAAAGGCCGACCACCACCGCGATCAGGGTGAGCTGGATGTGCTGGAGGAGGGCGGCGATGATGACATCGGCATGCCCCGATATCCAGGACCACCGGATCCATGGGTCTTCGACCGCCCCCACGACCCCGGTGGCGAGCATTGCCGCATGCTAGCAGGGCCTTGTTGAGGCAATCAACTTAAAGTAGGAGTTTCTAATGATTCGGCTGGAGCGGGTTACCAAACGCTTTCCGGGCGGCCAGGTCGCAGTGCGCGAGCTGACGATCGAGTTCGACACCGGCCAGTTGACGATGCTGGTCGGACCGTCGGGCTGCGGAAAGACCACCACCCTCAAGATGATCAACCGGCTGATCGAGCCATCCGAGGGCCGCATCTTTCACGACGAGCAGGACGTCACCCACATCGACCCGGTCGTCCTTCGCCTGCGCATGGGCTACGTCATTCAGAATGTCGGCCTCTTTCCGCACATGAGCATCGCGGACAACGTGGCCACGGTGCCGCGCCTGCTCGGCTGGGACAAGCAGCGCATCCGCCGACGGGTCAATGACCTGCTCGAGCTGGTGGGTCTAGATCCGAAGCAATTTGCGCATCGATATCCGCACCAGCTTTCAGGTGGGCAGCGCCAACGCGTCGGCGTGGCTCGGGCCCTCGGTGCCGACCCACCCGTCCTGCTCATGGATGAACCGTTTGGAGCCATCGACCGGATCGCGCGGGAGCGCCTGCAGAACGAGTTCCTGCGGATTCAGCGAGAGGTACGCAAAACGGTCATCTTCGTGACGCACGACATCGACGAGGCGATCAAGCTGGGTGACCGGATCGCGGTCATGAATGCCGGCCGCCTGGAGCAGTACGATACGCCGGCCGCCATCCTGGCCAAGCCGGCCACTGACCTGGTCATCGATCTGCTGGGGCCCGACCGTGGACTCAAGCGCTTGTCGGTGACGCCCATCGACCTGAATGCGCTGGACCGCCCGCCGGTCGTTCACGCGGAGGATTCGCTGGCGGATGCTCGTCGGTTGCTGGACAGCCGTTGGGACCGGGTCATCGTCCTCGATCGAAACGACAAACCGGTTGGCGAGCTAGATCGGGACGCAACTGCCGGCGACGGCCGGGTTGGGGATCGAGCCCGGCCCCTCGAGGCGCTCATCGGCGCGGACCGCACCTTGTATGACGCCTTTTCGCAGATGCTGATCCATCAGGCCAGCTGGGTGGCGGTGCTGGACGGGGATCGCTTCCGCGGCGTGCTCACGCCGGAGTCGTTCGTCGCGGCGATTCAGCGGGTACCGGCCGAGCTGGAGGGTGCCCGCCGCTGATCCATCGCCGCCACCTTCTGGCGGATGTCGTCGTAGGCTCGGTCCTCGATGGGCGTAAATCGCCGGATCAGACCGTTCGCCAGCAGGCTGCGGCTCTCAGGGTCACCGCCAAGCTCACAGAGCGCAGCGCCGATGCGAGCCTGGACCGTTGCCGGAATGCCGGCCGTGGCCACAACCAGGGGGATCGTCGAGGGGCCAAAGCTCGCGATGACCCGGACCTGACTGGCGAGCCGAGGATTTCGCAAGCGCTCGACGCCGAGGACGTGGGAGTCGATCGCCGCCGCATCCACCGCGCTGTCGACCACCTTTCGGATCGACTCCTGATGTCGGCCCGTGAATGTCACGCGGCGGAAGAACGACTCCGTTTCGCCCATCTGCAAGAGGTGGTGGCGGACCAGGAGGCAGCCCGAGTAGGATCCGGCTTCGTTGTAAGCCCAGCTGTGCCCGCGGAGGTCGTCGAACGAGCGAAACGGGCTGTCACTAGCGACGATGACGTCGGAGAAGTACACCGGGCGATCCTGGTAGCGTGCCTCGTCGAGGATAGGAGCCGCCAGTGGTTGCAGCATCCCCGGTCGCTGCGCGCAGAGGCGGACGTAGGGAAGCCCGCAGAGGAACGCGACCCCGACCGAGCCATCCCGAAGTTGCTCGAACCGACTCCCCTCGATGAGCTGTACGGGCACCTCGAGCGCCTGGCCGACCCGTTCCGCGACGCCGGCGTAGACGGGGGTCATGTTGGGCGCCAGGAAATTCGCGAAAACGAGGGGCTTCACGGTCGGGCTGACGGGCAGTATTGCACAGACTGGTGCAATTTATTGCACGACCAACCGTCATCTTCTATACTCCGCAAAACACAGCCACGAGGTGACGCCGCTCATCGTCGGTCAGATCATCGAAAACCCCCTCCACGGCGAGCGGATCCGGTTCCTGAAGACTGCCCCTGAAACCAACGGCGAGCTGGTCCAGTACGAGTCCTGGCTCGCGCCCGGCGGCAGCGTCGGCGATCCCCACATCCATCCCGTCCAGGAGTCGCGCTTTACCGTGATCTCCGGAACCGCCTCGTTTTCCATCCACGGCGCCCGGTTCACGCTGGGACCCGGGCAGCAGCTGACGATCCCGGCACGAACGGCGCACTGCCTATGGAACGCCGGAGAGGGGGAGGCCCACCTGTTGGTCGAGTTCCGGCCCGGCATGCTCAAGCAGGAGTTCTCCGAAACCACCTTCGGGCTGGCTCGCGACGGCCGGCACCACCTTCGTGGCGTTGGCAACATGCTCCAGTGGGCCGTGATCGCCGCGGCCTACCGCAGAGAAACGCGGGCGCTGGGCCAACCTCTGTGGTTGCGGCTCGGACTTCCGGCCCTCGCCCCGGTGGGCTGGCTGGTGGGCTATCGCGCTCACTACCCACGCTACTGCACCCGGGCCGACCAGCTCGCCAGCTGAAGCCGGGCTTGACCGAGACCGTCTACGACCTGGCCATCATCGGTGCCGGGGTCATGGGCCTCTTCACTGCCGACTTCGCGCACCGGCGTGGGGCCAGCGTCCTGCTGCTGGACGAATGGCGCCTGGGTGATCCGCGAGCGGCCTCCTTCAGCCTGACCCGTTCCATCCGCAACGACTATCTCGACCCGGTCTACGCGCGGCTGGCTTTCGAGGCCCGCAAGCTCTGGCTGGATTTCCAGCAGGAGACCGGCGAGTCCTTCCTGATCGAGTGCGGTTGCTTGAACCTGGCCAAAGCCCGAATCACGCCCGACCTCTCGGCCACCTACGCGGAGCAGAGTTACCGCGTCCTCCGGGGCCTGAACCTCAAAGCGCAGGCCTTTGACCGCGATGGGCTTCGCGCCCGCTTTCCCCAGTTCGATGTCGACGTCGGGCGGCTCGACATCGAGGCAGGATTCCTCCACGTACCACCGATCACCGCGGCGCTGCTGGCCCGCCTCAACGCGGCGGACGTGCCGGTCGAGCAGCACACCGTGGTCAACCGGATCAGCCGCCGGCAGAACCGGATCGCGATTGACACCGCCGCCGGCGAGCGGCTGGCCGACCGCATCGTCCTCACGGCTGGGCTCGGCACCAATGGTCTGCTCGCGAAGATTGACGATTGCGATCTCCGCCTCCCGCTGCGGCCGGATCGACCGAGCGAGTCGAAGTACCTCATCCCGCCACCCGCCAAGCGTGCGATGTTCACGCCGAGCCGGCTCCCCGTCTTCGCTTACCTCGACGTGGGCATCTACGGTCACCCGTGGCTCGAAGGGAAAACACCGGGCGTGAAGATCGGCTACTACAACCCTCCCGACGTTCGCACGCAGGTCACCTCCATCACCAGCGTGCGGAGCTTCGTCGAAGAATGCATGCCGGAGCTGATGGATGCCCGCGTCGTCGACGTCGAGGGAGCGGACCAGTGCTCGTATGATCTGGTGGCAGATGACAACTTCATCCTGGGGGCGATCCCTGGCCTGCCGGGCGGCTCGGTTGGGACCGGGTGGCGCGGGACAGGCTACAAGTTCGCGCCACTCATCGGGCGGACGCTGATGGAACTGGCTCTCGAGCAGCGAACGATCGAGGACATCTCGCGCTTCGCGCCCGAGCGTTTCGAGGTCAGCCGTGCCGGCTAGAAGCAAACGCGGCATCCTCGAACGGCTGAAGAGTGGCCCGGTGCTGGGGGCGGAAGGCTACGTCTTCGAGCTCGAGCGGCGCGGCTACATCAAGGCCGGGCCATATGTGCCGGAGGTTGTCCTCGATGCACCCGACGCCCTGCGGGAGCTCCATCGCGAGTTTCTTCGGGCTGGCGCCGATGTCATGGTGGCGCTCACCTATTACGCGCATCGCGGAAAGCTCAAAGATGTCGGCCGCGAGAACGACCTGGAAGCGATGAACCGCCAGGCGGTCCGCATCGCCAACGAGGTCGCGCGCGAGGGCGACGCCCTCGTCGCGGGCGACATCTGCAACACCTGGGCATACGACCCCAAGAACAAGGATGCGTCATCCAAAGTGGTGCGCACCATGTACGAAGAGCAGCTGTCGTGGGCGGTCGACGAAGGCATCGACTTCGTCATCGCGGAGACCAATGACTATCTTGGTGAGGCGCTGATCGCGCTCGAGGTGATCAAGGAGCTCAAGTTTCCCGCGATGGTCACGCTGGCGAGCACGCGGCCCCACCAGACCTGGGATGGCTACGACTACGTCGACGCCTGCAAGATCCTCGCCGACCATGGCGCCGACATCGTGGGAATGAACTGTGACCGGGGGCCGGCAACCATGATGCCGATCATGGAGCAGGTCCGCACCCGCGTGAGCGGGTACGTCGCGATGCAGCCCGTTCCTTACAAGACCGATGCCTCGATGCCGACCTTCGAGTCCTTGAAAACCGCCGATGGAACGAACGTCTTCCCGATTGCGCTCGAGCCGTTTCTCTGCACCCGGTTCGAGATGGCCGACTACGCCCGGCGGGCACAGGCGCTGGGCGTCAACTACATCGGCATCTGTTGTGGCGGAAGCCCACACTACGTGCGCGCCATCGCCGAGGCCCTAGGACGTACGGTCCTGTCCAGCAAGTACTCACCGGCGATTGAGCTCCATCCGGTGATCGGTACCAGGGTCGAGGAGAAAGAAAAGGAATTCCTCGTCGACTGGAAGGGCTAAGTAGGGCTACTGATACCCTCCCCCCGATGATCCTGAACCGGGACAATATCGTCTCCTTGTTGGTGACAGCGCTCGTCGGCGTCATCTTTCTGCTGCTGGCGTTCGAGACCTGGGCCCTCTTTACCGACAACAAGACGATCAGCGACTACTTCCGCGACGCCGCACACGACCTTCCCGGCCTGGCGTTCGTGATCGCCATCCTCGTCGGGATCGTGCTCGGGCACTTTCTCTGGGGGCCGGCCACCGGACTCCTCGCCCCCGCTCCGCGCAAGCTCCGCGAGCTGATGAGTCGCCGTGCTGCACATTAGTCCCGGCGCGATCCTTTCGCTGCTCGCGACCATCTTCGCCGGCGTGGTCTTCATCCTGATGCTCAACGAGACGATTTCGTTGGGGAAGGGACAAACGCCTCTCACCAACCTGATCCGCTCGGTGGTCCGCGCCTACCCGCGTGTTAGCTACGTCGTGGCGGTCGCCATCGGGATGCTACTGGGCCATCTCTTCTGGCCTTAAACCCTCCCCCTCTGGTGGAGGGCAGGGTGGGGGCGTCAGGCGCTCTTCCGCCGCCGCGAGGAAATCGTCCGAGTCCGCGTCGTGGGCGCCTTGCCATCAGCCTCGCCGGACGCCTTCTTCCGGGTCGCCTCCACGCTCGCTCGAAGGGCCTCCATCAAGTCGACGATCTTCTCGCCGCGCTCAGACGGCGCCGCGGGCAGCGGGGCGCCCTCGACCTTGGCTTCGATGAGCTTCTTCAGCGCCGCCTGGTATTCGTCGTGATACCGCTTCGGATCGAAGCTGTCGCTCAGGTTCTCAATCAACGAGATCGCCATCTGGATTTCCTTGGGCGACACCCCGACGCCGTCGACGGCGATGTCCTTCGTCGGTCGGATCTCGTTGGCGTAAAACAACGTATCCATCGAGAGGACGTCCTGGTACGGCCGAACCAGGCAGAGACTCTCTTTGTCGCGGATCGCGACCTTGGCGACCGCTGCGCGCCCAGTCTGCTCCAGCGCTTGACGCAGAAGGACGAATGCCTTGGCGCCGGTCTCTTCAGGAGCCAGGTAGTAGGCCTTGTCGTAGTAGACCGGGTCGACCTCCTCGAGCTTGACGAAGTCGGAGATGTCGACGGTGTGGACCGTCTTCACCGGCAGGTGATCGAGGTCCTCCTCGGCGATGGGAACGTAGTTGCCCTTGGCGTACTCGAATCCACGGACGACCTCGTCCCAGGGCACCGCCTTTTCGTCTTTTGGGCACCAGCGGACGTTCTGTAACCGAACACCGTCGCGCTTGTGCAGCAGGTGGAAGTGGACGTCATGCGACTCCGTCGCGGTGTAGAGGCG
>VBFR01000300.1 GCA_005889345.1 Chloroflexota bacterium | reverse complement strand
GCCGACGCCAGCCCGGACTGCAGCAGGTTCAGCTGGCCGGCGAGCTGTGTGATCGGCATCGTGAACTGGCGCGAGTACTGGATGAAGGCCTGCACGTCGCCGAGGGTGATGGCACCGGTCGCCACCCGGTAGCCGCCGACTGCCGCGATCACGACATAGTTGACGTTGCCGAGGAACGCCATCGCCGGCATGATGATGCCGCTCAGGAACTGCGCCCGAAAGCTGGCCTCGTAGAGCGCCTCGTTCTGCTGGTTGAACTCCGCAACCGCCTTCTGACGGCGGCCGAAAACCTGCACCAGCGCGTGCCCCGTGTGCACCTGCTCGACCTGGCCGTTGAGCGTGCCGGTGCGTGCCCATTGGGCGGCGAAATGTTTCTGCGACCGGCGGGCGACCAGCAGCGTGACGACGATCGAGAGCGGGACCGTGACCAGGGCGACCACCGCGAGCAAGGGGCTGATCCAGACCATGACGGCCAGGACGCCCACGATGGTCAACGTTGAGGTGAGGAATTGGCTCATGCCCTGCTGCAGCGTGGTCGTGATGTTGTCGATGTCGTTGGTCACGCGGCTGAGGATGTCACCATGGGCGTGGCTGTCGAAATATTTCAGCGGGAGGCGAGCCAGCTTGGCTTCGGCGTCGCGGCGCAACCCGTAAACGGTCCGCTGCGCCACCCCGGCCATGATGTAGGAGAGCATCCAGGTGAGCCCGGAGGCCAAAAGGTAGACCAGCGCGGCGAGCGCGAGGATCTGACCCAGCTGCGTGAAGTCGATGCCACGGCCCGGCACCACGTTGGCTCCCGACACCAGGTCGGCGATCTGACCGTGGCCCTGCGCCCGAAGTGCCGCGACGGCCTGCTGCTTGGTGAGACCGGCGGGCAGGCTCTTGCCGATGACGCCGTCGAAGATCACGTTGGTGGCGTTGCCGATGATTTTGGGCCCGATCACGGTGCCGGCGACGCTGCCCAGCGCGAGGATGGCGGAAATCGTGATACGCGTCCGCTCTGGTCGAAGCCGGGCAAGCAGTTGGCGCAGCGTCTTGCCCAGGTCTTTGGTCTTCTGCGGTGGGAGCATCCCGCCGAAACCACCCGGTCCGCCGCCAAATCCTCCGCGCGCTGGTGGCCGCCCGCCCACGTTGCGCGCCATCATGCGACCGCCTCCTCTCCCAGCTGGGACGCGACGATCTCGCGATAGGCGTCGGTCGTCGACAGCAGCTCTTGATGGGTGCCGACGCCGACGATCCGTCCCCCGTCGAGCACGATGATCTGGTCGGCGGAGAGGATGGTGCTGACTCGCTGTGCCACGATCACGACCGAGGTAGAGGCGCGGCCGTCGGACGAGCGCCCGCGCGATCGCCAGCCGCTGACGCTGACCACCGGAGAGGTTGGTGCCGCCCTGGTCGACCGGTGCCTCGAGCTGCTCCGGCATCGCGGTGACGAAGTCGCGCGCCTGCGCCACCTCGAGCGCGTGCCAGAGCTCGGCCTCGGTCGCGTCGTCCTTACCGAAGCGCAGGTTGTCGGCGATCGTGCCCCGGAAGAGGTAGGCCTGTTGGGGGACCAGCCCGATCGAACTCCACAGCGTTTCGAGCGGCTGCTGGCGGACGTCGACGCCGTTCACAACGACCGTCCCCTCCGTCACGTCGAAGAACCGTGGAATCAAATTCACCAGCGTGGTCTTGCCCGAGCCGGTGCCGCCGACGATGGCGGTGGTCGCGCCCGGCCGCAGCTCGAACGACAGGCCATGCAGGACCGGCTTCTCCCCTCCTGGGTAGCCGAACGTCACGTCGCGGAATTCCACGGCACCGGTCACCGCGGCGGGCTCGACCGGCTGCGCGGGATCGGTGATCGCCGGTTGCGTCTGCAAAACGGCCTCGAGCCGCCCCGAGCTGGCAATGGCGCGCGGGATGAAGATCACCATAAAGACCGCCATCATCACGGCGAACATGATCTGCAGGATGTAGGCGAGAAAGGCGATCAGGTTGCCGACTGGCATCTGGCCGCTGTCGATCAGATGGCCGCCGAACCAGACGACGGCGACACTGGAGAGGTTCATGATCAGCAGCAACAAGGGCAGCGCCAGGGCGAAGATCCGGTTGACGCGCAGCGCGGTCCCGGTCAGGTCCGCGTTGGCCGCCTCGAAGCGGTCGCGCTCGTAGGGGGTGCGGTTGAAGGCGCGGATGACCCGGACCCCGGTGATCTGCTCGCGGAGCACCTCGGTGATCCGGTCGATCTTCCGCTGCATCGATTGGAAGAGGGGGATCGCGAAATACATCAGGGTCGCGAAGACCGCGACCATCAGCGGCAGGATCACGATCAGGATGGCCGACAGCGTGACGTTCTCGCGCACTGCCAGGATGATGCCGCCGACCAGCATGATGGGCGCCGTCACCAACATGGTGAGGGCCATCTGGACGAACAGTTGCACCTGCTGCACGTCATTGGTGTTGCGCGTGATCAAAGAGGGCGTGCCGAAGCGGTTCATCTCGGTGGCGGAAAATTGCTGGACGCGCTCGAAGACTGCCCTGCGCACGTCTCGACCGAAACCCATCGACGCCCTCGACGCAAACCAAACCGCCACGATCGCGAGGATGCCAACGACGACCGCCAGGGCCAGCATGATGGCGCCGATCCGCCAGATGTAGCCGACGTCCCCCTTGATGACGCCGTTGTTGATGATGTCGGCGTTCAGATTGGGCAAATACAGGTTGGCGATCGACTGGATCAGGAGCAGGCTGACCACCAGCACTACGGGGCCGGCGTAGGGGCGGAGGTAGGTCGCAAGAAGGCGGGTCAGGCTGGGCATTTTCGTTTGATGATATCCCGGGTTGGCGCGTTCGCCGCTCGTTCATAGCGCCTTCACAAGTGGCGGGCATGATGAACCTCAGAGACTTTTCAAGGAGGTCAAGCATGAATCGACGGTTCGGTTTTTTCTGGATTTGGGGTCTCGTCACGGCGGCGATTGCGACGGTCGTCGGGCTGGTTGCCTATCACGCGGGCCAGACGGCCCAGATCGTGACGACAACGGGCGGAGACGGTCGGCTTGTCTACCCGGGTTATTACGGAGGCGGGTTCGGCTTCTTCCCCTTCTTCGGCCTG
>VBFR01000028.1 GCA_005889345.1 Chloroflexota bacterium | reverse complement strand
GCCGGCACAAGGAACCAGCCCTGCAGCGCCGGCCAAATCGCCGACGCCTCCGCCCGGCAACGTCGCGCCGCAGCAGGGGTCGGTACCCGCAACTCGCCAGCCCTCGTCACCGCCTGGCGACCAAGCCAGCGGTCTATCCGAAACCGTCGATCGGATCGCCACCCTGACCGGGTTTGGCGGCGGATGGCTCTTGGCCCTCCTCGGCGGAGCAACACAGGTTGAAGCGGCGCTGATCCAGGTCGTCGCCGCCGGTGTCCGCGACACAGCACAGCTCACCGACCTCGTCTGGTACATGAGACATCCGAGTTCCGGGCCGATCGCAGCGGACGACGATGCCTCAAGGAAAGAGTGGAACCAGATCCGGTCAACGATCGTTCGCCCGGCGGTCGCCAACACTGGCGCGAAGGCGACGGCGGGGCCGGCCGCGCCGACGGGGACTCACACCGCTGGGCCGATTCCAGCAGCGCAGGCCGTGCCGCCATCGGTCGCAGGGGTGACGGCGCCCAAAGCCCCGCCGTCCGCAAAGTGGAAGGCCAACAGCGCCACCGCCGAATATGAGCTGAACGAGAGCGATCGGACCGTGTTAGCCGCGACCACCGCCAGCGAACGAAAAACGGATCGCGACGCGTGGAAAACGGGAAAACCCACTTGGAAGGCGCTAGATGCGAAGAACAAACGCAAGAAGAGCGTGCTGACCGCCGCCGAGGCAAGTCAACTGGGGACCCTCGCCCAGCTGAGGGCGCGCGTGTTGGCTAGCAATGTGGCGCTGGGGAAGACCGATGTGAAGCAGATCGTCGAGAAGGCGTTCCCGGGGCAAACGGTCGCATGGTGGTACTCCCAGATCAAGAGCGGAAGCCTGCTGGGGATCTCGTTGCGCGTCCACCAGGCCCTGGCCGAGCGTTTCGACCAGGCCGAAGCCGCCCTACTGGCTGATCCCCGCGTCAATCCAAGGTCGCTGGACGCGGCTGCCCTTGGCAAAACCCTGGGCATGTACGCGTCGACGTCGGACCTGCGCAGCCCGATGCTCGCGGTTGGCGGGTCGAGCCTGAGCATGCACAGCTTCGGGCTGGCGGTCGATCTCAACTACACGGGCAATCCCTTCATCGGCAACGCCGGCAAGGCCGCCCCCGACGCGATCAAGCGGGCGACGAGCCTGGTCAATAACGAACCCATCGACGTGCTGAAGTCGGGCGGCTACGCCAAGCTGAAGAAGGCGTCCGATGCGTTGGTCACCTATTTTTCATATCGCAACGCCGCCAAGGTGGCCGAGCTCAAGGCGAAGGTGCGACTCCACGCCTCGGCCGACGGCGAGCCGGTCAACGTCGACGACTGGCTGGCGCAGATCAACCAGGACTACGCCCAGCTGAAGGACACAGGCGATTTCGAGGGCCACAAGGATCCGGCGCAAGGCTTCCTTGACTTCAACGAGGCGGTGGTCGCCAAGCTCATTGGCGTTGGGCTGACCTGGGGCGGGACCTACCCGGGCGCGAAGGACATGATGCACTTCGACCTGCGTGAAGGCGACGGAGCCCAGATCAACGAAGCTCGCAAAGCCCACAAAAACAACCAGTAGGGGCGTCGCGGTCGGCCGCGGACGGAGCACAGTTGGACGGCGTCGCCCTAACGTCCCTCACGCCGAATTCCCAGTGGATCGACGTGGCGGCCAGTGGACGCCGTGGACGTTGCCGTGACCACCTTCAAAACCGCTGGTCGGCGTCCTTGGCGATGTCGACGACGCGAAATGGTCTTTGAGGAGCGGACGTCGTTTGGACAAGTTGCGTACTGATTAGCGGACTCAGTCTTGCATCTTGCACGGTCAATGCCAATCGCCATTAAGCGCGATTGCTACGAATAGCGCCAGCACCGCAGTCACGGCCGTCAGCAGTGCTCCGAGCCATCCAATCCCCGTCATTCCCTTGGCGTCTTGGCGAATCCCGAAGATGGTAGTGCCGGCAACAAGCACCAAGGCCATGATCAATGCGGCAATAGGCGGCTTCCAATTGGCTTGATCCCCAAGAAGGTTAGACATGACCAAATGGCCACGACAACGATCGCGGATAGCAGAAACCGGGCCAAACCGTTTGCGATCTCTCGTCGAGTGAGCTTGCGTGCCAAATGCTTCATTCGGCTTGACAACTGGAGTTGACGGAAGAGGCAACCTGCGTGGCGGCCTCAGTTCAAGGGTTTGTTCGCTGCGCCTTGTCCAATGGCTTCTAATGAGTCCTTAATAATGCCGGTGATTCCTAACAGGTTCTAACAATCGTGCGCTAGTAATGGCTCAGGGATCCTCGTCGCGTGCCCAGGGGGCGGAGGAAGGGACAGATGCTGCAAGTCGTCGCTCGGGCTCACGGTCATGTCCTGCGGGACTCGACGCCAGGAACTGCTCCCAGGCCTGGTCGACAGAGCCCAAGGGTCGAGATCGACTCCAGCCCTCTCTATGAGCTGCTCCTCGGCCTGCTCGAGTTTGGTTACGCGCGTGCGGGATGCAGCCTACCGGGGGCGTCCGACTGGCACGACACGATGTGCGCGCGGCTACCGGCGGACGTCGTCTCAGCCTTTGACGAACTGGCGCCTCGAAGCTGGCTCTGGAATAGCCTCCTCTTCCTGGCGCGGGAGATGCGCACCCGCCGGCATTCGGTTCACGCGTCGCAATTCATCGAGCAGATCCGCTCGATGGACGCCCAGTCGTTGTATGAGTTCCTCATTGGTTGTCGGGAAGGCTCGCGTTTGATCACGCCCGCCATGGTGCAGGAGGCGGCAACGGGCAATTCGATGGCGCGGCTGAAAATCGGTAACGCGTTGTTTGCCGACGAGCCGGCCGAAGATGGCGAGCTGGCGCACTTTCTGGCGATGCCGGCGCGCCGCGTCAAAGACTTGCTCCTCCGCATCACAAATGGCTGGTATCTCGCAATCCTCCGCCACGAAGAGCGAGAGCTCGCCGTCCGCCTGGCAACCGAAGCCCGGACCAAGCGCATCATCGGCGGATCATCGCCGGGCCGATTGCTGCGCGCGAGCGCGATCGGGCTCCACTATCTCCCTCGTGGCACCGTCAAGAGCATCCTCCTGGTGCCGTCCATCATCTGCCGGCCGTCCATCGTCACCATTCGGTTCGGACAGACCCGACTCTTCTTCTATCCGCTGCCCGATGAATCGCGTGACGGGGAGGAACTTCCGGAGCAGCTCGTCAAGATCCACCGCGCGCTGGCTGACGAAGGGCGGCTGCGCATCCTGCGGTCACTCCGTCACACCGACAAAACGCTGGAGACCCTGAGCCGAGAATTGGGCCAATCGCCATCGTCGCTCAGCGCGCAGCTGATCATTCTCCGCGACGCGGGCCTCGTGACGCTGCGCATGGATGAGCGACGCATGAGCTTTGAACTGCGGCAGAGCGTCCCCTCCGTCGTTTTCCGGACACTGCAGGCGTACCTGCGGGAGCCTGCACCTTAGCGCTTCTGCCGGGGATCGAAGGCGTCTCGCAACCCATCGCCTAAGAAGTTGAAGGCGAGCAAGGTCAGGGAGAGCGCCACCGCCGGCCAGAGCAGGATGTACGGATCGAAGCCGCCCTGCAGCGAGGGCAGCCCTTCATTCGCCATACCGCCCCAGTCGGCGGTGGGCGGCGGGACACCGAAGCCGAGAAAGGTGAAGAAGGCCGCGGTGAGAATCGCGATGGGGATGACAAAGGTTGCCTGGACGATGATGGGCCCGAGCGCGTTGGGGAGGATGTGGCGGAAGATCAGTCTGCCGGCGCGGGCGCCCCCCGCTCGAGCCGCCTCGATGAACTCCCGCTCGCGAATGCTCATCGCCTGTCCCCGCGTCAACCTGGCCATGTCCATCCAGACGGTGGTCGAAATCGCCACGATGATGTTGATCAGGCCTGGACCGAGCAGCACATAGAGGGCCAGCGCGACCAGAAATGTCGGGATGCCATAGAAGACGTTGATGATCAGGCTCACCACGGCGTCGATAACGCCCCTGAAGAAGCCGGCGATCAGTCCGACCACCACCCCCACCACCAGGACGATGAAGGCGGTCGCCAGGCCGACGGCCAGCGAGATCTGGCTGCCCACCATCAGCCGGCTCAGCGAATCTCGTCCGAGCTCGTCGCAACCCAGCGGATGAGAGGCCGATGGCAATTCATAGGTCTGGCAGGTTCCGATAGCGTTCGGCTTGTAGGGCGTCCAGAACAGCGAGATAACGCAGACGACGGCGAGCAGGACCAGGTACACCCCCGCGACCAGCGCGAGCTTGTTGCGACGAAGCCGGCGCAGCGCGTCCCGTGCCAGTGAGACCTGCTCGCGGGCAACCGTGCCACCGAGGTACTCGACAGCGGGCGGCGAGGTCAGCGGGGTGGCCATCAGTACCGGATCCGCGGGTCGACGACGACGTAGACCAGGTCGACCGCGAGGTTGGCGACGCCGATCAGGGCGGCGTAGATGGTGAACACGCCGACGGTGACGTTGTAGTCGTGCTGGAAGATGCTCTCCACGAACTCCTTGCCCAGCCCCGGGATCCCGAAGATGTTTTCGATGACGACGCTGCCGGTAATGACGCCGATGACGGTCGGCCCCAGGATGCTGGTCACCGGCACGAGGGCATTGCGCAGCGCGTGGCGGATGACGACCACGCGGCTCTGCAACCCCTTGGCCCGCGCCGTGCGGATGTAGTCCTGCTTGAGGACCTCCAGCATCGCCGCCCGGGTGATGCGGGTGATCTGTCCCGAGGTGTAGAAGCCCAGGGCGAGCGCCGGCAATGACAGTTCCGCCAGGGTGCCGTATGTCCCGCTCCAGGGCTCCGGGTAGTAGAGCGCGCCATGGGTCAGGTTGTTGAGCCACTGGCCGAAGACCAGGATGCCGAGCGACGCGATCACAAAGCTGGGCACGCTGTAGCCGACGACCGCAATCGAGGTCAACAGGTAGTCGACCCAGCTGTTCTGGCGAACGGCGGCCAGCACCCCGAAGGTCACGCCCAGCCCGATGGTCACGATCAGCGCCGCGCCGCCGAGCAGGGCGCTCACGCTGAGCTCGCGGAGCACCAGGGGCGTGATGGGAAGTCCGCGGATGTAGAGCGACACGCCCAGGTCGCCGTGCACCGCGCCCTTCAGGAAGTTCCAGTACTGCAGCGGGATCGGCTGGTCAAGACCGTACTCGTGCAGGAGGATCTGCAGGGCGCGGCCGTGCACCCGGTCGCTGACAAAGGCGTTGCCAGGCAGCGAATGCACGACCGCAAAGACCCCGAACGAGACGGTGAGCACGGTGAAGGCGATCAGGACGAGACGCTGCCCGATGTAGAGCAGCGTCCCTCGCGTAAACATCGTCGCCGGTCGTCAGTGCGACTGAATCGAGATCTCGTTCCAGTAGTGGTCGAAGGCGGCATTCGAGCCCGCCTTCTTCACGTACGAGTGGATGACCAGGTTCGCCACCGAGTAGTAGAGCGGGATGTAGACGACGTCCTGCTGCAGGATCTCCGCCAGCTGCTTGTAGAGCGGCAGGGCCTGGTCGATCGGCGCGGCATCGGCCTGCTTGAGGACGCTGTCGAAGGTCGGGTCGTCGAAACCGCTGGTATTGGCGCCGCCCGCGGTGGCGAGGTAGCCCCAGAGGTTGTCGAACCAATCCTGCGGGTGGTTGTAGTCAAACTGCCAGCCATCGCGCGACATCATGTACTTGCCCGTGAGCCGGTTGTTGATGAACTGCGAGGCGTCACTGCTCGAGTCCAGCGCGACGTGCACGCCAAGGTTGACCTGCCATTCGTTCTGCAGGTAGGCCGCGACCGGATCGTTGAGGCCACCGGCGTTGTAGGAATACTTGAGCTTCGCCGTCAGCTTGCCGGTCGGGTCGTACTGCTGCAGCAGCGCCTTGGCCTGCGCCGGATCGTATTTCGCCAGCGGGTCTTTGCCATCACCCAGATAGCCGACCAGGCCCTTGGTGACGAGCCCGCCGGTGGCGGCGCTGCACATCACGTTATGGCAGACCGTCGACACCAGGCCGGCTTTGTCGACCGCCAGGTCGAACGCCATGCGCAGGCCCTTGGCCGTCGCCGACTCGCCAAGGAAGGGGCCGCCGGTTGCCGGGTAGCCGATGTTGAAGCTCACCCAGGTGGTCCGGCCCTTCGGCTGGGTCACGAGTTGACTCGAGAACCGCGAGTTGCCCTTGATTCCCTGGATTAGCGGGTAGGTCAGGACGCCGCTGTCTCCGCCGTAGCCGATCAAGTCGAAGCTGCCCTGCTCCCAGGCGTTCACGTCAGCCGCGACCGCGGAGGGGTCGTGGATCGCAATGTCAATCTCGCTCAGCGTCGGCTTGGGGGAACCCCACCAGTTCGACACCGCCTTGAAGACCATCGATTGCTTGGCGGTAAACGCGGAGAGATAGAACGCCCCCGTCCCCACCATGCCGCCTTCCTGCCCGGGGGTCACCGGCTTCGACCACCAGTTCACCGGGTCGGTCTGCACGGTCTTCTCGTTGACGATGGCGCCGGTGGTGCCTTCGAGCGTCCAGGCCGCCAGGCACCAGCCGCAGGCATGCGCGAGCCTGATCTGCACCGTGTTCGCGTCGGGCGCCGTAACGCCGCTCATCATGAACTTGGGATCGTTGGCCGCCAGCCGGTTCTCGATGTTCTGCTGGAAGCTGACCGTGCCACTGCCACTGCTATTCGAGGGAGGCGCGCCGGCCGCCTTCTGCACATCGCCGTAGCCGGCGATCGCGCTCAGGTTCGAGGCGTAGGCACCCTGCAGGGCAACGGCGCGGTTCCAGGAATAGAGGACGTCCTTTGAGGTCATGGCATCGCCGTTGTTGAACTTGACATCGGTCTTCAGATGGACCGTGTAGGTCAGCCCATCCGATGAAATGCCGTTGTTCGCCTGCGTTGGCACCGCCGACGCGATGTCCGGAACGATGTTCAGGTCGTCATCGAAACGCCAGAGGTTGTCGAAGACGTTCTGCTGGATTTCCTGGTCGACTTCGGCGTCCGCCGTGCCGGGATCCCAGGTCCCAGGGCTCTGGTAGACGGGGAACTTGAGGACCTGGCTGGCGGCGAGGCCGCCCGTACTGCTCGATCCGCCGCAGGCGGCGAGCAGCAGCAGCGGGATCGTGCAGGCGCTCAACAACGTCAACTTCGGTTTCCGCGCGGTCACACTCATGGACCCTCCCTTGTTTTCATCGCGAGGCGGCGACACCTCACGAGTACCAAGGGATTGTTAGATGGTGTTAGGACCGCCCTGAATTGTTAAAGAGGTATTAGGCTCTCAGGCTGCCTTGGCAAGCGCGGGGCGGCTGAGCTGCGATGCCGGCGGTGCCACCCGATCCTGCTCCCGGGCGCGGAGCTTCCAGATCAGGCGCAACTCTCCCAAGCCGTTAAGAGGATCTCCGGCCAGGTCGAGCAGTTCGGACGACGAAAGTGCCATCACTATGTACAACGCACGCCGCATTGCGTCCAGCGTTACGCCGGTCTCAGGGAGTGGCTGCCGGATTCGCCTTGATGAGCACGAACCGGCGTCGGTCCTCGGGCCCACCGATGGCGCATCTCGGGTAGTACCGCCCAACGCCAACCTGGCCGACTGTGAGGTGCCGGCAGGTTAGGAGCGCGGCGACGCCCGCCGGCCCGGCCACGAACTCCGTCGCCTCGTAGGGGCCGCACTCGCCGAAGGCAGTGACGAACGGGCGGGGAAACGGGCAGGCGTCGAGCGGCAGGGCGGATGCCATCTCTCATTCGACACTAGCAAGCCGGCTGCAAATCAGGCAATCGCCCGCTTCGGGGTCGGCGGGAGCTAGTGGGTGGGGCTCGGCGCGATCTGGTAGTACTGCGGCGGGAAGAACGTCTGGAGGATGAGCAGGCACTGGTTCAGGCTCGCCCGGCCTCCCGGGGCCGGACCGGTCGACACGAAGGCCGTCACCTCGGATCCCTTCGGCGCTAGGATTGGACACGAAGCTCCCGCTGAACTTGAACCCGGCCTTCTCGATCACCTGCTGCGCGGCCTGCGCGTTCATACAGGAGACGTTGGGAATTTGCACCATGGCGACCTGGATCACCGGCGTCGGGCTCGGCGAGGGGCTTGGCGTCGGACTCGGCGACGACTGGTTGGAACCCCCGCCGGTGTTCGGCGCCAGAGCGGGCGCGGGACTCTTGAGACCGACGAGCTGCATCAACGGCTCGCGCTCAACAACCGCGCCAGTCAGGAGCGCGATGGCCAGCACGCCGACCAGCACCGGGATTAGCGGGAACTTCTTCCGAACCGGCCTCGCCACGGCCTCCTGAAGCAGGGTCGCGTCAGCCCGTAGCGGCGCCACCCCATCCGCCTGCAGCTGCACCGTGAAGGCATGCGGCTGGGGCGGCCCATCATAGAAGGTTGCGCGCGGCCTGACCAGAAGCTGGACGTTGGCCGCCTCTCCCCGACCGAGCGTCAGCGTCGGGCGGTCGAACTCGAAGGCGAGCAGCTCGTCCGGGTCCGAGGCGTCGAGCGTCACCTGGAGCGGCGCGTTGCCCTTGTTCTGGACTAGCAGGCGATAGATGGCGGACTCGCTACCACGCGCGTTGTGCGGCGTGATCGCGAGCCCCGCTTCCTGGATCGCCGCAACATCTATTACGGCGTCCTGGCGTGCTGAAATCTCGGGGGAGGCCTTGGACTGCACCTTGATGGCGAAGGGCTTACGTCCGGCGGCGACCTCCGCCGATCGGGGCGGCCGGAACCGAACAGTCGCGACCCCCTCCTTGTCGGGAAACAGGGAGAGCGTGCCGGGCTCGGCGACGGTCCAGGCAGCCGGCTCACCCACGATCTGGATCTCGTACTGGTCGACGATGTTGCTCTTGTTGCGGACCCGGACCTCGGCCGCCGCCTGCGATCCCGGGGCGACCGTGACCAGGCTCGGCGTGAGAGTGAGAAGGACGCTACCGGGCAGCGCCTCCAGCTTCTTGCCCTCGTAGCCCAGGAACGTGCCGCAGTTCTGGCAGAACTCGGTCCCGTCCGCGTTCCGGTGCCCGCACTTCGCGCACTCGATCACGGCGACTCCCCTCCCCTTGCCGGGCCGCTACCCACAACTTGGACCATCCCTCATAGAACGCACTGATTGCAAGGGGGTCACGGATAGCCTTTCGCGCAAACTTTCGGGCAACTCCGGAGCTCCGGAGGTGAAAATGCTCCCAGCCCGAGGCTCGAGGCTGAGACGGATCAACCCGCGGCTTCCTAGGGACAGTAGCGCGGATCCAGGCCGTAGACGTACTGACCGGCCCACGTAGCATTCAGCCCGTCGGGATTCAAAACGCTGATGGCAACCGGTCCTGGGAGAGTCACGGGCGGGGTACTCACGTTGATCGTTGTGGGCGTTACCGAAACGATTCCGGCATTGGCGATTCCGAACTGAACCT
>VBFR01000027.1 GCA_005889345.1 Chloroflexota bacterium | reverse complement strand
TAAGGAGATGGTGAGGGTGTCGACCTGTCAATTCCATGACAGACTAGGTCCTCATCATGAGGTGACCCTAAGAAGTGCGTTATGCGACGGTGAGGACGGCGGCACCCTCGAAGCGGCCGCGCGCCAGGTCATCGAGCGCCGTATTGGCGTCGGCCAGCGCATACGGGCGCACCTCGGTGCGAACCGGGATCTTCGGTGCGATCTCGAGCAATTCCTTGCCGTCCAGCCGCGTCAGATTGGCGACGGAACGGATCTGGCGCTCCATCCAGAGGAGGTCGTAGGAGAACGACGGAATGTCGCTCATGTGGATGCCGGCACAGACGACAATGCCGCCCGGGTTGAGCGCTGCGAGCGCCGCCGGTACCAGGGCCCCGACGGGCGCGAAGATCAGGGCGGCATCGAGCGGTTCTGGCGGTTGCGTTGTCGAGTCGCCCGCCCACTCGGCGCCGAGGCTTCGCGCGAACTGCTGCTTCTTCGTATCGCCGGGCGAGGTGAAGGCAAAGACGCGGCGACCCTGGTAGCGAGCGACCTGCGCGATGATGTGCGCCGAGTCGCCGAAACCATAAAGACCCACGCGCTCGGCATCGCCCGCCAGCCGGAGCGCGCGGTAGCCGATCAAGCCAGCGCAGAGCAGCGGGGCTGCATGCAGGTCGTCATAGCTGTCGGGCAGCGCAAAACAAAAGCGTTCGTCGGCGACGCAAAACTCAGCATAGCCGCCGTCGAGCTGATACCCGGTGAAGCGCGCGTTGACGCAAAGGTTCTCGAGGCCGCGGCGGCAGAAGCGGCAGGTCTCGTCGACCGAGCCGAGCCAGGGAACGCCAATGCGGACACCGGTCGCGAACCGGTGCGCGCCTTCGCCCGCGGCCTCGACCCGACCGACGATCATGTGGCCGATCACGAGTGGGAACTTGGGCTCTTTCAGCTCACCGTTCACGATGTGGAGGTCGGTACGGCAAACCGCGCACACCGAGACACGAATCAGGACCTGACCGCGAGCCGGCTTGGGGACGGGCAGCTCCACGAGGCGAAGGGGTTCCTTCACCGCGCGAAGCTGCATCGCCCTCATCGGTTGTCCGCTAGGCGGTGACGCCGCTCTTGAGCGTTGCCTGCAGCGTGATCGGCGTGGCCGCGAGCGCCTTGGAGACGGGACAGTTCTTCTTTGCCTCCTCGGCCAGGCGCTTGAAGGTTGCCTCGTCAACGCCCGGGACGTTGCCTTCGGTCGCAAGGTCGATCCGCGAAATCCCCCATCCAGAGTCGCCCTTGTCGAAATGCACGGCCGCCTTGGTTCGAATTTCCTGCGGCTTGTGGCCGGCCTGCGAGAGCCCATTGGCGAACGCCATCGAGAAGCAGCCGGCGTGCGCCGCGCCGATCAACTCCTCAGGATTGGTGCCGGGACCATCCTCCATCCGGCTCTTGAACGAATACGATCCCTGGAAGGCGCCGCTCCCAAGTCGCATCGTTCCCGATCCATCCTGGAGCGACTTCTGCCATACGGCTTCCGCGGTACGTACAGGCATATCTGGTCACCTCACTCGTGAATTGTTGCCGTCCTGCCTTGATGCTAGTCGACCGCGCCGGCGGCCGCCGCCAGCATCTCGAGCGTGCGCAGCCGCTCGGACTGCGTCTTGCTATGCACGCTTGCGAGCAGTGTCGTCACCCCGGCGGACGCCCAGACGGCGAGCCGTTCGCGAACATACGCCGGCGGCCCGGCGAGGCTGATGGCGTCGACGAGCGTATCGGGCACCCGGCGGATCGCCTCGAGTTGCTTGCCGCCGAGGTAGAGGTCCTGGAGCGCGCGCGCATCGTCGGCGAAGCCGTAGCGGGTGACGAGGTCGTTGTAGAAGTTCTTCGTTTTTGACCCCATGCCGCCCACATACAGTGCCACCCAGGGCTTCAGCGCCTCGCGCGCGCGGGCGCGGTCATCATCGATGCTGACCGGCACGTGCGGAGCGATCGCGAGTGAATCGAGGGAGCGGCCGGAGATCCTGGCGCCCGCCTCGAGCTCGGGCCGGAAGAGATCCATGTGGCCCGGACTGAAGAGCGTCGGGATCCATCCATCGGCGAGCTCACCGGTCAGGCGCAGTCCGCCCGGGGTGAGCGTCGCGAGGTAGATCGGCACCGTCTCGCGCACCGGCCGCGCCAGGAGCTTGAGACCCTTGTCGAGGCGGAAGACTTCACCCTCGAAGACCAGGCGATCGCGCCGAAGGACCTGGCGGACGATGCCGATCGTTTCCCGCATGCGGAGCAGCGGCCGGTCGAAGGGCATTCCGTGCCAGCCGCTCACCACCTGGTGGCCACTCGTCCCCAGCCCGAGAATAAATCGGCCGCCAGAGATCAAATCGAGCGTGGCCGCCGTCTGCGCGAGGAGGGCGGGCGTCCGGCTGAAGACGTTGACGATTCCCGTGCCCAGCCGGATGTGTTGCGTCCGCGCGGCCAGCGCGCCGAGGATGGAGATGGCATCCGTGCCATACGCCTCCGGCATCCAGACCGATTCGAATCCAAGCGCCTCGGCGCGTTGAGCGAGCTCGACCGCCTCGGGGAAGGCGAGGCTGCCCTCGTAGGGCAGGTTGAGACCGAGCTTCATCGTGGCATCGTACCCGGACGAGCGCCTAGAGTAGGAAATACCCGCCTATTAGCAAGGAGGACGTCATGGCAGATCGGACGAGCACAATCACGGCCGCACTCGCTGGGACCATCGACATCGGCGGTGACCTTGCGGTCAATCGCTTTGGGTTCGGCGCCATGCGCATCACGGGCGAAGGCATCTGGGGAGAGCCGGCCGACCGGGAGGAATGCAAGCGCGTGTTGCGGCGGGCGCTGGAGCTCGGGATCAACTTCATCGACACCGCCGATTCCTATGGGCCCGAGGTCAGCGAACGACTGATCGCGGAGGCCCTCTTCCCATACCCCGAGGACCTCGTGATCGCGACCAAGGGCGGGCTGAACCGGCCTGGGCCCGGTGCATGGGAGCCGGATGGGCGTCCCGAGCACCTGCGTGCCGCGTGCGAGGGTAGCCTGAAGCGTCTCCGAATCGAACAAATCGATGTCTATCAGTTCCACCGCCCCGATCCGAAGGTGCCCTTCGAAGAATCGGTCGGCGCCCTGGTGCAGCTGAAGAACGAAGGCAAGATCCGGCACATCGGCCTCTCGAACGTGACCGTTGAGCAGGTGGAGCGGGCGCAAGAGCTCACGCCGATCGTCTCGGTCCAGAACCGTTACAGCGTTTTTGAACGCACTTCGGAGCCCGTCCTCGATTTCTGCTCACTGGAGCAAATCGCGTTTCTCCCGTGGCGCCCGGTCGAAGGTGGATCACTTGCCGACGGTGCTGTCGCCGAGATCGCGCGCCGGAACAATGCCAGGCCGAGTCAGGTCGCGCTCGCCTGGCTACTGGCGCACTCGCCGGTGATGCTGCCGATCCCGGGGACGTCGAAGGTGGCGCACCTCGAGGAGAACCTCGGCGCCGTGGCGTTGGAACTCGCCCCGAGCGACCTCGCTGGGCTTGACAAGATTGCCCCCGAACCGCGCAGCTGAGGCAAGCGACGACGGTCTCAGAACCGATTCGCAGGCCCTAGCGCCACCACGGTGTCCGCGCCGCATCCACGGCCTGCGCGACCGGCTCTTTGAGATCGTCCTCCAGCCGCGCGAGGTTCTGCGCCCACTCGCCGGCCATGACGACCGCCAGCGCGCCGCGCCCGGCCTTCTCATCGTTTCGCCAGCGGCGCAGGCAGTCGAGAGCCGCGGCGCGCAGGGCCCGCTGTGAGACGGGGATGTCGCCGTCCTCTTTTTCAAGAGCGAGCCGGCCAGCCAGGCGAGAAAATCCGTCGAGCAGGATGCGTACTTGCGCGCGCACGGAACGCGCCCCGTCGGGGCAACCGCTCGCCTGGTACCCCAGCCGGGTCGCAATGACGTCGAGCAGGTCCCCGGCGAGGATCGCGTGATTGCCCGCCGCCAGGAGGTAGCCGGCCGTCTGCGGGTCGAGCGACGTCGCTGACCGCTCGTTGAGGAAGGCATCAAACGCCTCGCCGGCGCGCTCGGCGGCCTGGATCACCGAGCGGCGGGCAGGGTCCGCGCCGGTCGGAGGCTGGAAGCCGAGGACCCGCTCGAATGAGCGATCCAGGTAGGCGATGACCGCGCGGTAAAAGCCGGCGACGCTGCGAGCGAGCTCGCGCCGCGCCCCGCGTGGCCAGAGGAGCACGCCGACCACCACGCTGATCGCCGCTCCGACGGCGAGATCCTCGATGCGCACCAGGCCCACCTGCCAGCCGGCCGGAGAGATCAGGTTGAAGATCACGATCAGGTTGATGGTGAAGGCGGCTTGGCTCGCCGCGAAGCCCACGGCGGTGGCAGCGTAGGCCGCGACAAAGATGGCGATGGGCAGCGCCGCCCACATCACGAGCGGATGGTTGCCGGCAAGGATCGCGAACACGCCGCCGATCACGACCCCGATCACGTTGCCAATCAGCGCCTGCACGGTGGTGCGCCCGGTGCCGAGCGCGGTGGACCGCAGAACCTGGAGCGTTCCGAGCACGACCCAGAATGCGTGGGATAGGCCCAGCAGGCGGGCCACCAGCACGGCGAGCGCCAGGCCCACCGCCACCCGCAGGCTGTTTTGCATCACCGTCGACGTCGGTTCGAGGTGGGTGCGAATGGTGCGCACGACGCGGGTGGCCGTTCCGCGGACGCCCTCGAGGCGCGGCGCGGTGATCGGCAGGCTGACCGTTTCATCGGGCTGCCGACCGGCCGCGATCACGGCATTGGTGCCGAGGGCGACCGCGATGTAGCCCACGACGCGCAGCGTGTGATCGACATCGAGACCATCGAGAACCTCGTCGACGGGCCGGCCCGCGCGTAACTGCTCGGCGGCCCAGCGGTCGAGAGCGGCCCGGTGGGCATCGCGTGCCTCGTCAAGCGCGCGCAGGTCAGGCGGTGTCCCGCCGGTCAGCACATCGGCGCTACCGCGGAGCGCGGCCACCGTCGCGGCGGCGAGGCGATCGCCTTCGGTGAGACACGGTCGCTCCGAGACGCGCGGCCGTTGAAACGGTCGTTCGATGATGTCGACAATGCGCTGCAGCTCGGTGAGCAGCTGCACGAAGGCGCGGTCGCGGCGGGTGGGGCCGGCTGGACGTTTCGCCGTCGCCGTGTACGCCTCCCGGGCGGCCCGCTCGGCGTGTCGCGCCGCCTCGATCAGCCGCGGCAGCTCCCCATCGTTCACGCGCATCGCTTCGACCAGATGGGCGATGGCCAGGCAGGCCTTCGCCGCCTGCTTGCGCAACATGACGCGTTCGAAGCGCGGCCAGAGGAAGACACCGGCCAGCGTCGAGATGAGTCCGGCCATGACCCACCCTCCCACGCGGGCGGGAATGGCGGAGGCGGGTGCGGGGATCGACACCGCGATCACGAAGGAGAGGAGCATGCCGGTCTGCGCCGCCGCCAGGTAGCCCCCGAAGACCCGGCTGAACGCGATCGCCAAACCGACGACGAACATCACGGCGGCCGCAAGTCCAGCCGAGATCGATACCAGGGTGCCGATCGTGACCAGCAATGCGCCGACGGCGGTGGCCGTCAGGTAGGCGACCGCCCGCGCCCAACGCTGACCGCCGAAATCCGACATGACGAGGAGGGCGAAACAGCCAAAGACGGCGAAGATGACGTTCTGCCCACCGTGAAGGACAAAGATGGTGAAAGCCAGGACCGGTGGGATGACGATGGCGGCGCGTGCCGCGCGCCGTAGCGCGGCGAAGCCCGGGTCGACCGGAGCCGCCGCTGAAAGTTTTGGTCGCCGCGAGGGCGCCGGAGTTTCGGTGCTGGCGATCTCGGTTCGGCTCGCGCCCATCCTCTATTCGTACACCAGTTGGATGAGGCCGGGACTCACGCAAAAGTAGGGTGACGGCCACGCCTCAAACCGGTAGAGTCAAAATGTGACCGGCCTCTGGGCTGTCCTCATCACGACCTTCCTGGCTTCAGCCGTTGAAGCGATCGAGATGGTCACGATCGTGGTCGGCGTTGGGGCAACTCGCGGGTGGCGCTCCACCATCATTGGCGCGGCCTCCGGATTCGCTGTGCTGGCGGTGACTGTGCTTATCCTCGGTGCCGCGCTCAGTGTTGTTCCGATCGGTCCGCTTCGTTTGGTGATCGGCGCGTTGCTGCTCGTCTTCGGCCTGCAATGGTTTCGCAAGGGCATCATGCGAGTCGCCGCTCGCGGGCTCGCAGGGATCGGCGGCAGCGACCCTCACGGTGATGCGGAGCTGTGGAGGGAGCCCGGTATGGACTGGACTGCCTGGTTCCTTGCCTTCAAGGGGGTCGTTCTGGAGGGACTCGAGGTGGCGATCATCGTCGTCTCCTTCGGCGCCGGGGCGAACCAGCTGGGTGGCGCCGTGGTCGGCGGAGTCGGCGCCATTGTCGTCGTCGGCGCGGCCGGCGTTGCGCTGCACAATACGGTTCGCCGTGTCCCACGCAGCTTGCTGCAACTGGTTGTTGGCATTTTGCTCACGACCTTCGGGACGTTCTGGTCGCTCGAGGGGCTCGGCGTGAGCTGGCCCGCCAGCGACGGCGCGATCCTCGGCCTGCTCGTGCTGTACGTGCTGACCGCCGTGACCTACATCACCATGGAGCGGAACCGGGCCCTGGGCCTGAGCCCGGCGGCATAGTCGATGCCCCCTCCCTTTACCTGGATCGTCGCAGCCGCTCGATTCCTGTATCACTTCATCGTGGGCGACGACTGGACGATGGCGGTAGCGGTCTTTATCGGCCTGGTCCTGAGCGCGATCCTCAACGCCAACCACCTGGTGGCATGGTGGCTCATCCCGGTGATCGTCGTGGCAATGCTCGGCATCAGCCTGCGGCGAGCGAGCCGAAAAGCGCGGTGAGCGTCATCGCCGTCGTTGGCTTAGCGACCATGGGTATGAATCTCGCGCGCAATCTTGCCCGAAACGGGTTCGGCGTTTCCATTTACAACCGCACCACCTCGCGTGTCGACGACTTCATGACGCAATACGGCACGGAGGGCACGTTCACGCCAGCGCACACCCCGCAGGAGCTGGCGTCCCAACTCGAGAGGCCGCGAAGGATCCTGATGATGGTCAAGGCGGGCTCGCCGGTCGACGAGACGATCGAACACCTCGCGCCGTACCTGGAAGCCGGCGACATTCTGATCGACGGCGGCAACTCCTACTTCCTCGACACCGTGCGTCGCGGCAAGGCACTGGAGGCACGCGGCTTCCGCTTCATCGGGACGGGCGTCTCTGGCGGCGAAGAAGGCGCCTTGAACGGCCCCAGCATCATGCCGGGTGGCGCCCGCGATGCATATCAGCAGGTCGAGCCGATGCTCACCAAGATCAGCGCCCATGTGGACGGCGAACCGTGCTGCACCTACATCGGCCCAGGCGGCGCCGGCCACTACGTGAAGATGGTCCACAACGGCATCGAGTACGCCGACATCCAGCTGATCGCCGAAGCCTACGACCTGCTCAGCCACGCGCTCGACCTGGGCGCCGAAGATCTCTCGCGCATCTTTGCCGAGTGGAACAAGGGCGACCTCGAGTCCTACCTGATCCAGATTACGTCCGAGGTGCTGGCCAAGCGCGATCGCGCCACCGGCCGGCCGCTCGTCGACGTCATCCTCGACGAGGCGGCGCAGAAAGGCACGGGCAAGTGGGCGTCGCAGTCGGCGCTCGACCTCGGGATCCCGGTGACCGCCATCACCGAGGCGGTGTTCGCGCGATTCCTGTCGGCGCTCAAGACCGATCGGCAGGTGGCCTCGCGAATGCTCGCCGGGCCCGACGGCGCCATGCGTGCTCCCGCGCCTGGTTCGCTGGTCGACGACGTGCGCAGCGCGCTCTACGCATCGAAGATGGTCGCCTACGCGCAGGGGTTCGAGCAGATGCAGGCCGCCTCCAACGACTATGGCTGGGACCTGAAGCTGGGAGCGATCGCCCGTATCTGGCGCGGCGGCTGCATCATTCGCGCCCGCTTCCTCAACCGCATCACGGATGCCTACGCGGCAGAGCCCGGTTTGAAGAACCTGTTGCTGGCTCCCTACTTCCGTGATGCGATGGCATCCGCCCAGGATGCCTGGCGGCGCGTGCTCAGCGTTGCCGTCGACCGGGGCATTCCCGTGCCGGCGTTCAGCTCATCGCTCGCCTACTACGACGCCTACCGGCGTGATCGCCTTCCGGCGAACCTGGTCCAGGGATTACGCGACTACTTCGGCGCCCACTCCTACAAGCGGATCGACCGGG
>VBFR01000026.1 GCA_005889345.1 Chloroflexota bacterium | reverse complement strand
TTGCGTGCCGGTCGACAGCCAGGCGGCGCCGGCCGTCCGGGTGCCGGTTGCCACCTCGACGGGGGAGCCGCCGAGCAGGGGTGTGGTCACGCTGGTCGTGCCGTTGACGCTCATCGGCAGGATCGCAGCCGAGAGGCCGGCCAGGGTTTTGTGCCACGAGGCGCCGCTGCCGACCAGAAGATCCCCGCCGGCACGGACGAAGTCGCTGATGGCGCTTCGCTGGCCCGACGTGAGGCTGTCCGTGGCGAAGTCGTCGATGGCGAGAATGTCGAACGCTCGCAGGGCAATCGCCGACTCCGCGACTTCGTCGGCCCGCAGATGGACCACCCGGGCGGCGACGCTCGCGGGGTGGACGGCGGCGAAACCGTCGAGCGACGTGGCCTGGTCGGAGAGCACCCCGATCAGGGTCGTGGTTGGGCTCATCGAGGCCGCATCCTGGGAGACGACCACCCGGCTGTTCTGAACGATTCGGGCCGTGACAGTCGCGCCGGTCGTGTCCACTGTCACGAACGTTCGGATTCGCTTGGTGGCTCCGCTCGCGAGACTGATCGGCTGCTGGTAAATCGGAAGGCCCGTGACGCCGGGTTGGCCGTTCAGAGTCTCCTGGACCTCGAGCGTCCCGTCCAACCCGGCACCGGCGTTCTTGGCGTCGATCGTGACCGGCATCCACTCGCCGGGCTTGACGACGTCCTGGTACCCAATGTGGACAGTCAGCGCTACGCCGGAGGCGGCCAGGGCGCCGACGGATGCCCCGGCGAGACCCGTCGCGGCCAGTAGTGCGCTCAGGGCGATCCGCGCGGGCAGGCGGCAGCAACGCTGAGCACGCATCTACTTGACTAAGACGGCCGCCGAACCAAAAAGTTCCGTTCCAGCCCCCTCGGCGCCCATCTGGACGCTCAGTGACGTAAAAATACTGCCGGAGGAGGGACTCGAACCCACACGGACTTACGCCCAGGCGCTTTTGAGGCGCCCTCGTCTACCATTCCGACACTCCGGCGTGCCGGTCATTGTCTCAAACGCCTCAAACGCTCGCATCGCACTAAAGCGCGGCTCGCGTCGGCCGGCGGGCCGGGGGGCGAGTATATCCCGAGTACGCTCGTTGGGAACTTATTAGGGATGGTTGCGTCTAACAACTCGAACGACGATCGCGACCTGGTGGGCCGAGCGCGCCGGGGCGATCGGGAGGCGTTTACCCAATTGATCGTGCAATATCAGGTGCCGCTCTACAACATGGCGCTGCGGATGGTCGGCAGGCCGGACGATGCCGCCGACGTTGCGCAGGAAGCGTTCCTGCGCGCCTGGGAGAAGATCCGCACGCTGCGGGACGCGCCGTTCAAGGCCTGGCTCTTCCAGATCGCCGCGAATCTTTGTTATGACTATTTTCGCCGCGGCCGGCGGTACGGGGTCATGCCCGATGAAGACATGACCAGCAACGTCGTGGGCCTTGGGATCACGACCCCGGATCCCCAGGAGAGCGCCGAGTCGAATGAGCGGACGCGCCTGGTGCGCGATTGTATCCAGGCGCTGGACCACGACATGCGCATCGCGATTATCCTGCGCGACGTCAATGGCATGGCCTACGACGAGATCGCCGCCGTGCTCCGCGTACCGCTCGGCACCGTCAAGTCACGGATCGCCCGCGCGCGGGCGCAGGTCCAGGAGCGCTTACAAGAGCATCCGGATTTTTTCCCCACCCGGGAGGACGCCCATGCCGAGTGAGCCGCGCGTCCCGGCCGAGCCGACGCTCGAGGAGCTCTCGGCGTACCTCGACCACGAGCTCGATGCGGCGACACAGGCTCGCGTCGCCGAGCATGTCGCCGGCTGTGACGAATGCCGGGCGCGCCTCGACGGCCTGCGCGAGACGGTCACGGCCATCCGCGCCATGCCGATGGAAACGCCGCCCCGGACGTTCACGGTCCCGGAGCAGCGCCGCCAGGCATGGCGGTGGGCGCCGGCGGGTTGGATCGGCGGCGCAGCGGTGGCGCTGCTCCTGATCGCCGTGGGCATCCAGAATCTGCACCTGCCGGCGTCCAGCCCGACGTCCAGCACGACCAGCGGCGGCCTCGCACAGCACAATGCGTTTGCGCCTTACGGTCAAGTCGCACCGCTCGACCGCTCAGGCCAGAGCGTACCTTCCACGGTGCAGCGCGCGCTATCGGCCAACAGCACGACCGTGGTCGATCCCCAGAATTCGTCGCGCTCGCTGGCGATCAGCACCGACGCGACGTCGTACCCGGCGTCGGGCGTGATCACCGTTCATGTCACAACCCGGGGGCTGTCTGGCGCCGAAGCGTCGTCGGTGAGAGTCTTCCTCTCACGGGAGACCGCGAAGGGAGGCTACGCCGTCGGGCTCACCCCGCCGTCGAGCGCGTCGACCTATCCCTTCGATTGGGAGGCCTCCTACTCGATCTCCCAGATGCGACTGCCGGCCCCCGTCGCGGGCAGCTACTCGCTACAGGTGACGATCGACATGAGCAGCCACCAGAGCCTGACTGCCTCGCTGCCGCTGACGATTACGCCTTAGCTTTTCTCTGGGGGTGGACCTTCGAGGTCCGGCAGGTCCATGCTGTTGATCAGCTCTTTGAAGATCGAGAGTTTGTCTTCCTCTTCTTCTTCTTTTTCGGGGAAGACGCCGGCCTTGTCGAGAACGTCCTGCGAGACAAGGATGGGACACGTCATCCGCACCGCGAGCGCGATGGCGTCACTTGGCCGCGAGTCGATCTCGACTTCCTTGCCGTTGACGGCGAGAAACAACCGGGCAAAGAAGACCTCGTTCGTGAGCGACGTCACCTGGATCTTCTTGAGGCGCATCTCGGCACTCTGCAAAATATTGGCCAACAGGTCGTGCGTGATCGGACGTTCCGGGGTGATGCCCGTGATCTTCAACGCGATCGCGTTGGCCTCGTAGATGCCGATCCAGATGGGCAAATAACGGTCGGTCTCTTTCTCTTTCAGAATCACGACGTGCTGCCCGCTGGGCATGTGCACACGGATGGAGTCGACCTGCATTTCGACGAATTTAGCCATCCTGAATTCGAGCCTATCTTATCATCGGGTTTTTCAGTCACCAGCCCACTCTCACGAGATTCCCACGCGGTGTTTTGGACTCCGGCGTGACTAAACTTTGATGGTGCCCGAGCCAGAGAAAAAGCAGCGGCTTGTCCTGATCGACGGCCATTCGCTGGTCTACCGCGCCTTCTTCGCGCTGCCGTCGCTCACGGATCGCGAAGGCAAGATGGTCAACGCGGCCTATGGCTTTACGTCGATGCTCTTGCTCGCCCTGCAGGAGCATCCGGACTACGTGCTGGCGTCCTTCGACCTGGGCGGCCGGACGTTCCGCCACGAGGAGCTGGCTCAGTACAAGGCGACCCGCCGACCGACGCCCCCGGAACTGACCCCGCAGTTTCCGTTGACCAGGGACATCGTGCGCGCCTTCGGCATCCCGATTTACGAGATCCAAGGCGTCGAAGCGGATGACGTCATCGGCACGCTGGCGAGCCAGGCGCGCGCGCAGGGGCTGCACAGCACGATCGTCACCGGCGACCTGGACGCCCTTCAGCTAGTTAATAACGACGTCTTCGTCCTGACCAGTAAGCGTGGCGTGTCAGAGACGGTTCTCTATACGCCCGAGCGCGTCCGCGAGCGCTACGGCCTGGAGCCCATCCAGACCGTCGATCTCAAGGGCCTGGTGGGCGACGTGTCGGACAACATTCCTGGGATCCGCGGCATCGGTGAAAAAACGGCCATCAAGTTGATCCAGGAGTTCGGTTCGGTCGAGAGCCTGGTCGAAAACCGGGAACGCGTCACGCCGCCGAAGATCAAGAAGCTGCTGGACGAGAACTGGCAGCAGGCGCTGCTCAGCAAGAAAATGGCGACGATCGTTCTCGACGTCGCCGGCGTGACGCTGGATCTCAGCCACGGCTCGGCAAAGGACTATCGCCCGGACGCGGCGAGAACTATCCTGTCTGACCTGGGCTTTCGCAGCCTGGCGGCCAGAGTCCCGCAGACGTGGACCGACGGGAGTGCCATGTCGTCGCCGCCGATCTTTGCTCCGCCGGCGAGGGACCAGGGCAGGCTGCCGCTCGATGTACCGGCGACGCAGCCGACCCTCGCGCTCGAGTCGACGGCGACCGAGTCAGTCACCGTCATTCGCGAGACGGCAGACCTTGAGAAATTAATCGCGGCTTTTGCCGCTGCCGACCGCGCTGGATTCCAGGTCATCACACTGGACGATGTGCCGAGGCGTGGCCGCATTGCCGCGCTCGTGGTCGGCCTCAACGAGCAAGAGATAAATTACATCCCGGTTGCCCACGAACAGGAGCGTTGCCTCGAGCTCCGAGACGTGCTGCGGCGTTTTGCTCCCAGTCTGCAAAGCACAAGACCGTCCAAGCTTGGCTTCAACCAAAAGACTGACTATCTGGCGCTACGAGCCCATGGCATCGAGCTGCGGGGTGCCGACTGGGACCTGCTGGTCGCGGCATATTTACTGAACTCCGGCGTTCGCTCGCCGAGCCTCGAGGCGCTCGCCTCGGACGTTTTACATCGATCCATTGAGGGCCGGGAGGCACTCTTTGGCAGCGGCAAGGCGGCGACGTCATGCGACCAGGTTGAAATCATGCGCGCTGCCGCGTTTTTCGGCGAGCGGATGCGCGTCATGCTGCAGCTGGCACCGAGGCTCGAATCAGAACTGGATCGTTTAGGCAACGCCGAGTTGTTCCGCGAGCTGGAGATGCCGCTGGTCCCTGTCCTCGCCGAGATGGAACTCGCCGGGGTGTCGATCGATCTGCCCTACCTCCAGCAGGTCTCGCGCGAGCTGTATGAGCAATTACAAAGCCTCGATCAGGAGATTGCCGACGTCGCCCACGGGCCGATCAACGTCAACTCGCCGCAGCAGCTGGCGAGATTTCTCTTTGAAGATCTGGACCTCCCGGGCGGCCGGAAGACCAAGAGCGGCTATTCGACAGATGCCAGCGTCCTGGAAGGTCTGCGCGACCAGCATCCGGTCGTCGCAAAGATCCTCGAGTTCCGGCAACTGAGCAAACTCAAGGGCACGTACGTCGATGCGTTGCCGCTGCTGGTCGATGCGAAGACGCATCGCGTGCACACGAGTTTCAACCAGACGGTTGCGGCGACCGGCCGGCTCTCGTCGTCGGATCCGAATCTTCAGAACATTCCCATACGCACGGAAGTAGGCCAGAAAGTGCGCCGGGCCTTTATCCCTGGTCGGCCCGGCGATGTCTTGCTCTCGGCCGACTACTCGCAGATCGAGCTACGCGTGCTGGCCCACATGACGGATGATCCGGTGCTGGTCGACGCCTTCGCTCGCGGCGAGGACATCCACGCTCGGACGGCCGCAGAAGTCTTTGGCATCCCACAGGCCCAGGTGACGGCCAATCAGCGCCGGCTGGCCAAGGTCGTCAACTTCGGCTTGTTTTACGGGCTAAGTGACTTCGGCCTGGCCCGCGATACCGGCATGTCGACGGAAGAAGCCCGGGCTTTTATTGACGCGTACTTTCGCGCCTATAACCGGGTGCGCGAATTTCTCGAAGGCATCAAGATCCAGGCCAGAGAGCAAGGCTACGTCGAGACAATCCTCCATCGGCGGCGCTATATCCAGGATATTCGCTCGCCCAATCGCATGCTGCGCCAAGGCGCCGAGCGCATCGCCATCAACATGCCGGTACAGGGATCCGCGGCTGACATCATGAAGCTGGCCATGATCAGACTGAATAACTACATGCATGAGCAGAGGCTTGCCAGCCAGATGGTGCTGACCGTGCACGACGAGCTCGTCTTCGAAGTCACCCCAGGCGAAAGAGATCAACTGATCGAAGTCGTGCCGGACCTGATGGCCAGAGCCTACCCTTTGAAAGTTCCAGTCCAAGTCGATCTCAAGCTGGGTCCGAACTGGCAGGATATGGAGCGGGTGCGCCTTGTAGCCGCGCGGGCGTAAGTGCCCGAGCTTCCCGAAGTCGAGACCATCGTCAACGATCTGCGGCCACAGCTGGTGGGTCGCCGCATCGAATCGCTGCAATTGACGCGCGATCCCGCGATTCGGGCGCGACTCGTGCGCTATCCGAGTGCAAACGCGTTCGTCCGGCGCCTTCGTGGCCGAATGATCATGTCAATCCAGCGGCGAGGCAAGTACATCGTGATGCCTCTGGACCCGCCTGCCGGCGAACAAAACCTTCCTGCCAACGGCGGCGTTCACCCGTCAGGTGACCGTGTGATTGTGCATCTGGGCATGACCGGGCATCTCCGCGTCTGGGAGCCCGAGGAAGCGCCGGTGAAGCATACGCACTTCCGGGCATTACTTGATAGTGGCGTCGAGCTGCGCTACGACGATCCCCGCCAGTTTGGTCGTCTGGTCGTCGGCACCCTGGACGAACTGATCGCGGCGCGCGCCTTCCCGGCGCGGCTCGGGCCTGAGCCGATTCACGGCGACTTGACCGAGGCCGAGTTCGAGCGACTGATTCGGGCCCGGCGGCGGCCAGTGAAGTCGGCCTTGCTCGATCAGTCTTTTCTCGCCGGCGTAGGCAACATCTATGCGGATGAGGCATGTTTTCGGGCCGGAATCCGTCCTAGCCGGTGGACTCACCGGCTCACTGTGCGTGAACGGCGGTCTCTCTATGCGGCAATACAAGACGTCCTGGAGAACAGCATTGCGGCACGAGGCTCGTCGATCATCAATTATGTCGATGGCTTTGGGCTCCGCGGCAGCAACCAGGAAAAGCTGCTCGTCTACGGCCGGAGCGGTCAGCCTTGTCTGAAATGCGGGACGCCATTGCAGGGAACGCGCCTCGCCGGCCGCGGCACGGTGTACTGCCGCACGTGTCAGCGCTGATTCGACTCCGCTGGCCGCTTCTCAGCCGCCGCCTGCTGATCACGGCGGGGGCCTTCCTCGCCGCTTACGTAGCGATTGCCCTGCTCGTCGACCTGGGCGCCTTCAGCTGGCTGAACTTACGAATGACGCACTACTTGCAGGGCCGCGGGAGCACCGGCCAGGACATTGGGCTCGGAATATTTTCTTACCTGGGCAGCATCGAGGTGACGCTCGTGATCGCGGCGCTGCTTGGCGTCGGCCTCTTTCGCGGACTGCGCCTGCTGGCGGTGCTCCCGGTGGCGTTTATTCTCCTTGGGTCAGCGCTCGAGATCTTGGGCAAGCAGGTGATCGTCAGCCCCGCTCCTGGCAAAGCGCTACAGCATTTCCCTGAGTTCCTGCCGTCACTCGGCCACCGGATCGGCCAGTACTCGTTTCCCAGTGGCCACGTGGTGCGCGCAACCCTCGCCTACGGCCTGGTGCTCTACCTGTCGGAGCGCTGGGAGCTCTTCGGCCGGGATAGCTCGCGGCTCAGCCCAGTTCTTGTCCTCGTGATCTTCTTTGTGGGCTATGGCGTCGTCTACCTGGGCTGGCACTGGCTCTCGGACGCCATCGGAGGCCTCTTGCTTGGCCTGACGCTGCTGTTTGCGCTGATCGCCTACCTGGAGCGCAAACGGGCCGTGAACCCCGGCCATATCCTCGACTAGCTAACCTGCCGGCTGTGCCGAGGCCCTTTCAGGCTCGGCGCGAGCATCTCTCAACCCGAGCGACGAGACGCCGTCACGCCGAGCGGGCGTTGGCCGGAACCCGGTGGAGGGGAGGCTTCGCCTTCCAGTGACCGTCCTTCGTTCGCTCGAGCATCCAGGATTCTTCGTGGACCATGCGGTGATGTGGCCGGCACAGCATCGCCAGGTTAGGCAATGCCGTCGCGCCGCCTCGCGTCCACCAGACCAGGTGATGCCCATCGCACCAGCTGAGTGGCCGAGTGCATCCGGGGAAAACACAATGCCGGTCGCGCGCCTCGAGCGCGCGCCGGGTCGGCGCCGGAAGGGTCCGGCTGGCGTGATTAAGCTCGTGCTCCAGCTCGGCCTGACCCGTGATCCGGCTGATCGCCGAGTCGCAGGCGTAGCGCTGGACGGTCTCGGCCGGCACCGTACTGCCGCCGTCGAGCTCGCCCGCCGGCGCGCCCTTGATCCCGGCCAGGGTATCGAGACTGGCGCGGATGATCAGCTGGGGTCGCGGGCCGGCGCCGTCGCGCCTGCTGCCTGAGCCACCCTGCCGGCAGAGTTCCATGAGCGCGTCGACTGTGCGCTGGCCGTAGTTCCGGGCGTCGTCCTTGACCGGTTTCATGAAGGGCTGCAGCGCCGTGCGCAGCGTGGCGCCGCCCTCGGCATCGAGCAGGCCGTCGAGGCGCACCAGACCGTCGACCGGGTCGCCGATGTGAAAATAGCGCCGTTCGTAGG
>VBFR01000194.1 GCA_005889345.1 Chloroflexota bacterium | reverse complement strand
CGGTAGCCCGCTGAAGAGTTCAGGCAACCGGTAGGCGTCGAAGCGCTCGGCCGCGGCGAAGATCCCCTCCGCCACGCGCTGAGCCTCAGCGTGCCGGCCGGCCCGCCGAAACCCGCCCGCGATGGTCGCGTTGTCGTGCGGCCACACCGACCCGCAGTGGTAGGAGTAGGGGTTGTAGCCTGGGTGCTTACTCGACAGCGTGCGGATCCCCCAGCCGCTCCACATGTCGTCCGCCATCAGGCGGTCGACGACGCGCCCGGCGCGCTCGGGCGGCACGATGCCGCTGGCGAGACAGTGGCCCGCGTTCGATGCCACCGTCTCCATCGGCCGCTTCGCTTTGTCGAGGCCGAGATAATATGTCCCCTCTGCCTCCCACCAGAACACCTCGTTGAACTGCTGGTAGAGGCGGCGCGCCCGCTCGCGCAGGTCGGCCGCGCGCTCCGGATCCTTGAGCAGGTCGTAGATCTCCGCCATCCGCAAGAGCGCGTCGAATGCGTACCCCTGCAGCTCGCAGAGCGCGATCGGGGCCTCCGGGATCGAGCCGTCGGCGTGCCGGATCGCGTCCCAGGAGTCCTTCCAACCCTGGTTGAAGATCCCCTGGCTCGAGCGGCGCGAGTACTCCTGGAAGCCGTCGCCGTCGCGGTCGCCGTGCTGGAGTAGCCAGTTGAGCGCGGCCTCGGCGTTGCGGCGATAGCGCTGCAACAGAGCGACGTCACCCGACCACTGGTAGGCGTAGGAGAGCACGATGATGAAGAGCGGCGTGGCGTCGGCCGTGCCGTAGTAGGGCGCGAACGGCAGGAGCTTGAGGCTCGCCAGCTCGCCCGAGCGGATCTCGTGGGGGATCTTCCCCGGTTCCTTGTCCTGTTCGGCGTCGTCGTCGGTCGCCTGGACCTGGGCCAGCGTTCGCAAAGCGCCCAGCGCGAACTCGGGAAAGGCGCTGATGCTCTCCATGGAGACGACCAGCGAGTCCCGGCCGAACAGCGTCACGAACCAGGGAATCCCGGCCGCGGGCACGAAGGTGCCGCCCCGAGCGGTCGTTTCCACCATGCGCAGCGCTTCGGTGTCCTCGACCGCCTGCCGCCAGATCGCAGGCAGGGTCGGATGACTCGTCACCAGCTCGACCGGCGCCAGCGGATGCAACACGCGGGCCCCGCCGGTGAGGGCGTGGCACGGTAGCGTGCGGGCCGGTCGCTGGCCGATGACCGGCAGCCATTTGAGGCAGACGTGCCACTCTGCCCGAGGCGCCAGTTCGCAGAGGAAGACCAGGCGGCCGTTCGCGTATTCCGACTTCGAGCCCGCTTTCTCGACTTTGACCAGCAGGGCGCGCCGGAAGGTGCGGTTGCGATAGGTGCTGCGCAACTCCCCGATGCGGGGACGCCAGGTGGTCTGGAGATCGCCGCGCCGAATCAGGCGGTGGTTTCGCACATCGAAGACGTCGGCGAAATCCGACTCGATTTGCATTTCGAGCAAGAGCCGCACCGGATGCGTCGCGTAGTTCGTCAGGTCGTAGTCCTCGTGGACGCCTTCAAGGATGGTGCGCTCGAGACGAAAGCCGACCGATCCTTCGGGCAGAATCCCATCGGCGCCGGCGTCGGAGGCGGGACCCAGGTGAAGCTCCGGGGTCATGAACTCGTAGCGCGCGGAGAAATGCTCGACCGTGATGGCATCGAGCAGCCGTGGGAGCCGGCCGTTGATGGTGACGCCGTAGCCGCTGACGAACCGAGTGTCGCGCGCGTAGAAGCCGACATCGTCCTGGGGCGCCATCGTGGCGTTGCGCTGGGAAATGAGGAACTGTCGGTCGTGGTTGATGGTCAGGGTCGAGGGTCCAACCGTGACAGGCATCCGCTAGCGAAAATACTCTAAATGGTTCCCGCTCTGCGCCGCCGCTCGGACTGGCTCGCCTGGGGGAGCGTCATCGCGACCCTGGCGCTGTTCATCGCGGGCAATGCCTTTCGGGGCGCGACACCGACGAGACTTATTCCGCCTCGCGATCTGCTGGTCGTCGACGGTTGGTGGATTCGTCTCAGCACGCTGTACGCGCTGGCCTTCGCGGTCGTCGGCGCTTTGATCGTGGCGCGCCGGCCAGGAAACCGCGTCGGTTGGGTGGCCTGTGCGATCGGGCTGCTCACTGTCCTCTACCAGTTCGGCCTCGGATACGTGGCCTTCGGGACGTACGTCAATCGATCCCTCCCGGCGGTTGACTTCGTCAGGTGGCTGGAAGTTTGGCTGTGGGTCCTGCCTGTGGTGCTCATGTTGTTTTTCTTGCCGCTGCTGTTTCCGGACGGCAAGCCGATCTCACCACGCTGGTGGCTCCTCGCCCCCCTGGTCCTTGTGGGCTTCGGCCTCGGATTGTTCGGAATCCATGTCGGCCAGGTGCTCGGCGTGATCGGGGTGCTGCTGGCAACCGTAAGCCTGTTCATCCGTTACCGCCGTGCCGGTCAGGATGAGCAGCAGCAAATTCGCTGGTTCGCATTCGCCGGATTGGCATTGGCGGCTGTCGCCGTTTCCGGCATCATCGTCGGCGCCTTCGTTTACCACAACAACACGGTCGTCTTCAATCCGGTCTTCGACGTGCTGACGCCGCTCGCCTTCACTGCGCTCGCGGCCTCGCTCGGAATCGCCGTTCTCAAATACCACCTCTACGACATCGACGTCTTCCTCCGCCAGGCGCTTGTCTATGGAACCCTCGTCGTCCTGATCAGCGTCGTCTACTTCCTGACCGTGGTATCGGTGGGCAGCCGCCTCGGGCTGCCGCGCAACGATCCGGCGGCCGGCGTGGCCGTTGGCGCCATCGTCGCTCTCGCCTTTCAACCCGTCCGCCGGCGGCTCCAGCGATGGGCCAACCGCCTCGTGTACGGGAAGCGCGCCACGCCTTATGAGGTGCTCTCGCAATTCAGCAAGCGGGTCTCGGAAATGTACGCGAGCGATGATCTGCCGATCCGCATGGCACAGGTGTTGGCCGAGGGCACCGCGGCGGACAGCGCCACGGTGTGGCTGCGGGTCGGGCGCGAGCTTCGGCGCGCGGCCTCCTGGCCGGCCGGCGCGAGCGGCCCAAGCGCCCTTCCCTTGCCGGCCGATGAGCTGCCGCCGATGAGCGGGGTCGCCGAGGCCGTGCCCGTCCGGTACGCGGGCGAGCTGTTGGGCGCGCTGGCCGTTACGAAGCGGCAGCCGATGACAGCAACGGAGAGCCGCTTGCTCGCCGACCTTTCACGCGAAGCCGGACTCGTACTAAAGAACACCCGGCTCACTGCCGAGCTGGTGCTGCGGCTCGACGAGCTGCAGGCATCCCGGCAGCGGCTGGTCACGGCGCAGGACACGGAGCGGCGGCGCCTCGAGCGCAACCTGCACGACGGCGCCCAGCAGAACCTCATCGCGCTGAAGTTGAAGATCGCCCTCATGAAGAACCTGGCGCCGACCGACCCGCAGCGTGCGCAGGCGACGCTCGATGAGCTCACGGGGGACGCCAACGAGGCGATCGAAACGCTGCGCGAGCTGGCTCGGGGACTCTACCCACCAATCCTCGCGCAGGATGGGCTACTTGCCGCGGTCGAGGCGCAGGCCCGCCGAACGCCGGTGGCCGTCGATGTGGTGGGTGGTCCCCTCCCCCGCTACTCGCAGGAAACCGAGGCCGGAGCGTACTTCTGCGTGCTGGAAGCCCTGCAGAATGTGGCGAAGCACGCAAACGCCACGAAAGCAACGGTGAACATCGAACAACGCGATGGCCGCCTGGTCTTCTCTGTGACCGATGATGGCCGCGGGCTGGACCCCGAGCGGGCGCGATCCGGCTCTGGCATGCAGAACATGCGGGACCGGGTCGAGGTGCTGGGCGGCGAGCTTCAGGTCGAGAGCTCGCCCGGTGGCGGCACCCAAGTGACTGGTTCTATCCCGGTGACCGCAGCGAAGGCGGCGACGGCTGGCGAGCCCGTGCCTGTACCGCCTTCAGTTGCGCCCAGTCGATCCTAGGCCGGGCCAGTCCTCGCCGCTGCAAATAGCGAGCGGCCGCTCGCCGTTTGGCCAGCGCGAACCGGACCATCCCTGGCAGGCCGCCGACGCCGATCCCAGGAATGAACCGCGTGGGCCGGAACAACCAGGCATCGCCGCCGGCCGGCTCGATGATGCCGCGAACCATGAAGCTGCGCAGGTTCCAGAGGAGCTGGTTGTGACCATGGCAGAGCAAGCTGGCCGGGCCTGGTCGGATCCCTGTCCACTCCGGCAGTGAAATACGCAACACCTGTTCCGCCTCATCGAGCTCCGGTGCGCAGCGAATGCTGACCGGATAGCCGTCACGGTCCACCGCAGTGAGGACCGGGCTGGAAAACCCCCCTAGATGTCGCCGGACCTCAGCCCACATGGATCGCCTCGACCACCGTTGGCGGGCGGGAGATTTGGCCGTGCTCCCACCACAGGATGCGCCGGGGCGTGACCGTGATCTCCAGCCGCATGAAGTACCAGTCGGAGAACCAACGCGTCGCCGGGTTGCTGGTGTACATCGCGCCGGCGGGCTGGCGGCGGTAGACGAGCATGATCTCGTTCTCGAAACCACCGATCGAGGTTTTCACCTCGTCGGGGGCGACAGCGTCACCCTGCACGAGCACAGCCGGCGGATCGAACAGCCCGCTTCCGGTCGGATCCGAGAAGAGGAGCGAGACTCGAGGATTCCGCCGGATGTTGAAGGCCTTGTCCGGCAAGCCAATCGATGTGGTAGTCATGAACTGCCCGGTCTCAGCGCGCCAGAACGGGAGCATCGGCCAGGTGATCGGTGTGCCGTCGGCGGCGAGGGTCGAGAACTCGCAGGTGCGAAATTCACGAAACACCGCCTCAACCTCTTCCGGGATCGGAAGATTCATCCTCGCCTCCTGCGGTCAGCCTATTCCAGCAGCGCCGCACCCGTAACCCTGCAGCCTCCCCAAAGGAGGGGAGGCTAACCGTCCGGTCGGGCGGGTGACTCCCCCCTCGACGGAACCCCGAATATGGCTCAGGATCGAGGCGTGCTCCGCAAACTGCGGCCGACGACCGCCGCCTGGTTGGCCTGGTCGCTTTGGGTTCTCGCCCTTGGATTGAGTCTGTCCACGCTATTGCTGCTGGTTACGAATAGATCCTGGTGGAACGCCACGGCGTGGTTTGCCCTGTCAACGACGGGAGCCGTCATCGCGTCGAGGCGGTCGGCGAACCCGATCGGCTGGTTGTATTGCGCCATGGGCTTCCTGGGAGCCCTGACCACATTCGCCCAGCAGTACGCGATCCGTGGTCTGGTGGACCATCCGGGCTCGTTACCAGGGACGGTCTACGTCGCCTGGCTGGAACGCTGGTCGCTCTGGTTCGTCTTTCCCGCCGGTATTGCGCTTGTGCTGTTCCTCTTCCCCACTGGCCGGCCGGCGTCACCGCGGTGGCAGCCGTTGGTCTGGCTCAGCGTGGCCTTCGCCCTGCTGATGGTCGTCGGCTCGATGTTCTCACCGGGCGAAATGACGGATGCCCTCCGTTCGCCGAGCGCCCCCGGCGCCGACTTCGGTGTCGTAAATCCCTTCGGCATCGGCGCGCTCGGCGGCGCGCTCGAGCTGGCCGACACCGTCGGCCGCATGGGGGCCTTCCTCTTCATCATGATCGCGGCAGTCGGGCTCGTGGTTCGTCTCCTTCGCGCGCGAGGCGACGAGCGTCAGCAGCTCAAATGGATTGCGTACGTCGGGTCGGCGATTGCCGCTGCGGCGCTGGGCACCATCTTCCTCGCCGGAACCCCACGACTGCAGGACGCGGCCTTTGTCGTGCTCCTCGGCGGATTCGTCGTTGGGCTGCCGGTCGCAACAGCGATCGCAGTCTTGAAGTACCGGCTCTACGACATCGACATCGTGATCAACAAAACGCTTCTCTTCGGCGCCATGGCGGCCTTCATCACCGCCGTCTACGTCGGCATCGTGGTCGGAATCGGGAATCTCGTGGGAACCAGCGGCCGTCCAAACCTTGGACTCTCGATCCTGGCGACCGCGCTGGTCGCCGTCGTCTTCGAACCTGTCCGTGAGGGCGTCCAGCGAGTGGCGAACCGACTGGTGTACGGGAAGCGCGCAAGTCCTTACGAAGTGCTCTCGCATTTTTCCCAGCGCGTCGCCGACGTCTATTCGACTGAAGACGTCCTGCCACAGATGGCGCGCGTGCTCGGCGAAGGGACCGGAGCAACACGGGCAGACGTCTGGATCCGGCTGGGCGACGCGATTACTCCGGCCGCTTCCTGGCCGATTACTGACGGGCCACCCCCGGCGCCTGTCGATATCACCGGGCAGCTACCGGCGTCGGTTCCAGGCGTCAACCGAATCGTGCCAGTGCGGCACCAGGGCGAGTTGCTCGGTGCGGTCAGCATCAACAAGCGGCCGAGTGAAACGCTGACACCCGTCGAAGATAAGCTGCTCACCGACCTGGCGGGCCAAGCAGGCCTCGTGCTACGAAACGTCCGGCTCACCGCAGAGCTGCAGGCTCGGCTCAGGGAGATCTCGCGCCAGGCGGGCGCGCTACGGGCATCAAGGCAACGGATCGTGGCGACGCAGGATGCGGAGCGTCGACGGCTGGAGAGAAATATCCACGACGGAGCACAACAGAACCTGGTCGCCCTGACGGTGAAACTGCGGCTGGCCGCCAGTCTGGCCAAGCGCGACCCCCAACGCGCCCGGGCCGCGGTCAAGGCGTTGGAAGACGAGAGCGATCAGGCGCTACGAACGCTGACCGCCCTGGCGCGCGGGATCTATCCGCCGCTGCTTCGTGACCAGGGTTTGGTGATGGCCCTTCGCGCCGAGACCGACCGAATGCCGCTGCCGGCTACGGTCCGCGCCGACGGCGCAGACCGTCTTCCACCCGAGGTCGAGGCCGCCGTTTACTTCATCTGCCTCGAAGCCATGCAGAACGTGACGAAGCATGCTCGGGCCTCGCGAGTCGAGATCAACATTCGCGCCGTCTCCACTGAACTTTCATTCGAGATCACCGACGATGGGGCCGGCTTCGACGTGTCGAAGGACGCCCACGGATCCGGACTCCGAAACATGATCGATCGAATCGAAGGCATCGGCGGTCGGCTCGAAATCCGCTCGGCCCCTCGGCAGGGGACGACCGTTACCGGAACGGTCCCTGTCGGGGCCCTCGATGCCGTCTCATGAGGGCACGCAACGCCGCCCGCATCGCATGGACCGCCGCCGCCCTGTCCGCTGCGCTGGGCATCGGCGGCCTGTTTGTTGACAGGTTGGGCGGGCTCGGAATGTCTCCCCTGGTGTCGTCTGCCTATCCGATGATATGGGCGCTCTCTATTTCACTGATCGGTGCCCTGGTTATGTCGCGCCAGCCGAGAAATGCGCTGGGATGGGTCTTCACGCTCGTTGGGCTGCTGATCAACTTCGACTTCGCCGGGTCCGTGTATGCGGCTTTCACCCGCACGGCAGGCGGCGGATCCTGGCCGGCCGGCCTGGCTTTAGCCTGGCTGACTGCGGGCTGGCTCTGGATTCCGATCAGCGCGCTACTCGTCATCTTCGTCCCGCTGCTTTTTCCAACCGGCCGCCCCCTCTCGCCACGATGGCGTTTCTCAGCGTGGTTTGGGATTGGATTCATCGTCTTGGCGGGGATTGGCAATGCACTGATGCCCGGACCGTTATCGAACCTTCCACGTATCAACAACCCGTTGGGACTGGTTGGTAAAGCACCGCTTCTAACGAGTCTGGAAAACCTTTCCGTCATCCCGCTCCTCATTGCGGTCGTCGGGGCACTGGCGTCGCTTGTCGTGCGATTCAGGCGTGCCAAAGGTCAGGAGCGGCAGCAACTCAAGTGGTTCCTGTACGGCGGCGTCCTCTTCGTGGTGCCCTTCTTAATGCATGGTTCCGGAATTCCTCAACAGATCCAGGACTGGGCCCTGGCGCTATTCATTCCGGCCCTGCCGATCAGCATCGCGATCGCCATGCTGAAGTACCGGCTATACGACATCGACCTGGTCATCAACAAATCGCTCGTGTTCGGCACCCTCGCGGTTTTCATCACCGCGGTCTATGTTGGAATCGTGGTCGGCATCGGCGCGCTGGCCGGCAGCGCCGGCAAACCCAACCTCGCACTGTCGATCTTCGCCACCGCGATCGTGGCGGTCGCCTTCCACCCCGCGCGTGAGCGCATCCAGCGAATCGCTAACCGGCTCGTCTACGGAAAGCGAGCAACGCCATACGAGGTGCTGGCGGATTTCTCTGAGCGGATGGCGAGCGTCCTGTCCATGGATGAGGCGTTACCGAGGATGGCCGATGCGGCGGCGCGCGGCGTCGGAGCCGAAAGCGCCCGGATCTGCTTATTTCTTCCTGATGGATCCGAGCGCGTCGTCTCTCGGCCGGTGGCGGCCGGGGTGGAACATTTTGACCGAGTTTTTCCGGTTTCCTATCGCGGCGCTCCCATGGGCGACATCGCGGTCGCCAGAGCTACATCCGAGCCGCTGACACGGGCGGAGAACAAACTGCTTACCGATCTGGCGGCGCAGGCCGGCCTGGTTATGCACAACGTGCGACTGACCGCCGAACTCCAGACGCGCCTTGCAGAAATCTCATCGCAAGCAGCTCAGCTGCGTGCCTCCCGGCAGCGGATTGTCGCCGCGCAGGACGACGAGCGTCGCCGGCTCGGGGAGACGATCCGGCTTGGCTGCGAGCAGCAGCTGAGCCGCATCCGTGATGAGTTGAAGGCCGCCGACACCCAACTGGCCACGGACGCCGCCGCCGCCGTGGCCGTACTCGAGCGACTGACGGTGGAGGCGACCTCAGTCCTCGAGGAACTCCGCGAGCTTGCCCGCGGGATCTATCCACCGGTGCTCCAGGACGAGGGATTGGCGGCGGCGCTGCGGATCCATCTTCGACGAATCGATCCATCGATCGCTATCCAGGGCGCCCGGATCGGGCGCTACCCGTCCGAAATCGAGGCGGCAATCTACTTCTGTTGTATCGAGGCGCTGCGAGGAGCCAATGGTCCCGCCGCGGTACAGCTTGGCGGGCGCGATGATGGCATCGATTTCGCGATCAGCGGCTGTGGCCCGCTCGACGGCCGGTTGCAGCGCATGGAGGACCGCGTCGAGGCGCTCGGCGGTTCGTTGCACTTCGACGGCAGGACGCTGGGCGGATCGATTCCGCTCAGGGTCGAAAGCCCCCGACCCTCGCCGACCGCGTATCTAGCTACCAGTAGTTAGCCGGTACGTAGCGGTAGCACCGATGACCGCGCCTAGCACAAGGAGGATCCAAAAAACCGCTCGCGGCCCCTCTCGCCTCGCTGCGTAAGCGGTGCCGAGGAGCCAGACGGTCAATGGAAAAGCCTCCAACGTTTGCCACAGTCCCAGGACGACTGCGCGGTAGAGCGTCGCGAACGCCGGCAAGAGCGCTTGCTTCTGGGCCGCGCTAGCCGACACATAGTCATTGATTAGCGGTGGGGCTGCGGCCGCCATCGAGGCAGCGCCGATAGACCCGATGACCACGACCGCCAGGCCGGCGGCCGCAAAGAGGTCCACGTATGAGGCTGGATAGCGGGCGCGAAGATAGAGGACGATGGGTGCGAGGCTCAGATAACCCAACATATCGATCAGACTTCCCCAGTGGATGAGCGAGGCGCCGCCAGAGCCGGACGCGAGTAGCTTCGATGGTTCGACCGTCAGACCGAAACCCGCTGCCGCGGAATACATCGAAACCGACGCAACCTCGAAAGCGAAAGCGGCCACCGCGAAGGCGATCGCAACGCGACCCGACACCCGGCTAATGCCTTTGGGCACCTTCCCAGGCGGTCACAAGCCGATCCGGCTCGAATTTGGACTTTGAAATGTAGCTGGCGGCTCCGCATTCGGCGGCACGCGGAGCGTACTCCGCTTCTTCATAGGTGGAGAGCAGCAGCACGACGACGGTGCCGTTGGAGTTCTTGAGGATCTGCCGGGTCGCCTCGAGGCCGTTGATCCCGGGCAGGTTGACATCCATCAACACCAGGTCGGGGTGCAACGTCTGGCTGGCCTCGACCGAGGCCTCTCCGGTTTCGGATTCGGCGATCACCTCGAAGCCGTCCGTCGCCTCGACCACGGCCCGCGCCGCCTGCCGGAACGGCGCCTGATCGTCGACGATAAGTACCCGTACTGTCATTCGTCCGGATACAGGATGGCAGATTTTCCGGGCCGCAAAAATGGTGCCAGCACCACCTGAACTCGGCGGCCAACTCGACCGGCTGGACCCCGTGTGAAGCCCTATTCTGTTGCCGTGCCGATCCGCGTCGTGCTGGCTGAGGACAACTACCTGGTGCGAGAGGGCGTCCGCCAACTGATCGACGCCCAGCCGGAGCTCCAGGTGGTCGCTGTGTGCAGCGACTTCGACTCCCTGTTAGCCGCCGTCGACCAGCATCAGCCCGATGTCGTGCTGACCGACATTCGCATGCCGCCGACGGGGACCGACGAGGGGATTCGCGCCGCCGAGCAGTTGCGGCAGCGCCACCCACGGATCGGCGTCGTCATCCTCAGCCAGTTCAGCGAGCCGGACTATGCGCTGGCGCTGTTGCAAAAGGGAGCTAGCGGCCGGGCATACCTATTAAAAGAGCGCGTCTCGGACATCGAGCAGCTGGTGACCGCTATTCGCGAGGTAGCCAGCGGCGGTTCCGTCATCGATCCCAAGGTGATCGAGAGCCTGGTGGCGGCCAAGGCCCGCAAGCCAAAATCGCCACTCGCCGACCTCACCCCGCGCGAGCACGAGGTCCTCGCGCTCATGGCCCAGGGGAAGAACAACGCCGCGATCGCGGCCACGCTCTTCCTCACCGAGCGCGCCGTCGAGAAGCACATCAACTCGATCTTTTCCAAGCTGAGCCTCGCCGAGGAGAAGGACACGCACCGGCGGGTCAGAGCCGCCCTGCTTTACCTGTCGGAAGAGAAGGGGTAATCTGATGCCCGGACCATCGAGCCGCAGCCGGGTCTGCAACGTGCTCGTCATCGGCTCGGGCGCCGCCGGGCTGCGCGCGGCGATCGCCGCGACCGAGGCGGGAAGCCAGGTCCTGGTGGTGGGCAAGCGCGACCGGCTCGATGCCCATACCGTGCTGGCGGCGGGCGGCATCAATGCGGTGCTGGGCACACGCGATCCGCAGGATTCGTGGGAACAGCACTTCGCCGACACGTTCCGCGAGGGCTACTTCCTCGGCCATCCTCGCGTGGTCGAGATCATGGCCCGGGAGGCGCCCGACGCCGTCCGCGAGCTTGCCGATTGGGGCTGCCAGTTCGCGCGGCTCGACGATGGCCGGCTGGATCAGCGCTACTTCGGCGCGCATAAATACCGGCGGACCTGTTACGCGGGCGACTACACCGGCCGGGCGATCCTCTACACGCTGGCCGGCAAAGCGCAGCAGCTTGGGATCCCTGTGGTTGAAGACCAATACATCTCGCGCCTCCTCGTCGCCGATGGTGTCTGCTTCGGCGCCTACGGTTTCGACCTGGTGTCCGGGGAACGGACCGTCTTCGAGGCGGACGCGGTGGTTCTCGCCGCCGGAGGCCACACTCGGCTCTGGCGTCGCAGCTCCTCCCGCCGCGACGAGAACTACGGCGAGGGCATGTTCCTCGCGCTCGAGGCCGGCTGCCGGCTGATGGACATGGAGCTCGTCCAATTCCATCCAACCGGGATGGTCATGCCGGAGGAGGTCGCCGGCACGCTGGTCACGGAGGCGGTCCGCGGCGAGGGCGGCCATCTTTACAACAAGGACCACGAGCGCTTCATGACGCGTTATGACCCGGTCCGCATGGAGCTGAGCGCGCGGGATCGCGTGGCGCTCGCCATTTACACCGAGATCATCGAGGGCCGCGGCGGCCCGAACGGCGGGGTGTTCCTGGACATCTCGCATCGCCCAAAGGACGAGATCCTCGAGAAGCTTCCCAGGATGTACCGCCAGTTCATCGAGTATCAAATGCTGGACATCTCCAGGCAACCGATGGAGGTCGCGCCGACGGCGCATTACTCGATGGGCGGCATCTCCGTCGACCCGGAGACGCATGCCACGGACGTGGTCGGCCTCTACGCCGCCGGAGAGTGCACTTCCGGCCTGCACGGTGCCAATCGCCTGGGGGGCAACTCGCTGGCGGAAACCGTGATCTTCGGCCGGCGGGCCGGCGCCGCCGCGGCCGCCCACTCGCGGGAATCCGAAGTCCAGCGCCGCTCGAAGAAGGCGGTGCATGACGCGGAAGAAGAGCTGCAGAGCCTCATCAAGCCAGGCAGCGAGCTGGCCCGCCCGCTGCAGCGGGCGCTGCGCAATCTGATGTGGGAGCACTGTGGGGTCGTTCGCGATGAGGCCCGGATGCGGGACGGTCTACGCAAACTCGGCGAGCTCGCGACCGCGGCCGAGACGGTAGACATCCATCCCGGGCAGGAAGGTTGGGTCGAGCTGGAGCACGTGCTCGATCTGCGCGCCGGGCTGCGAACGGCGGAAGCGACGCTTCGGTGCGCGCTCGAGCGCCGAGAGAGCCGCGGAGCGCACAACCGGTCCGACTTCCCTGCCCTGGACCCCGCGTTAGAGCGGAACTTCTACACCCGGGTGGAGGGCGCAGACCAGCCCTTGACGGTGTGGAGTGAGCCGGTTCCGGCCATCCCGGCCTCGTTGAAGCGGCTGCTCACCGACGAGGAAATGGAGGTTGCCGGCAGGCTGCTGGAATAGGGCGGGGGCGGCCACCCTCATTCGATTCGTGGTACCCGCCGCCGCCGCGGCCTGTTTCCACCATGGACGGCTGCCTCCGCGGCGTTTAGCCTTGCGCTAGTACCGAACCGCACCGCAACAGGAGGTTGGCCATGCGCTATGAATCGTCGACAACCTCGGTTTCCTGGATCCCCTCGGAAGCGATCCCGGGAATGATGCGATTGCCGTTCGACCTGGGTCCGGTGCACTATGACGATCCGCCGGGCGACCAACTGGGTGACATCCCGACCCTGTCCCGTTCCGGGGCCGTCCGCTTTATCAACGAACTGCGCGCGTGGGTCGAGGTCGAGAATGGCCTGATCGTTGGTCACGGCCACTCGGGCCGCGGCTGGATCGGTAAGACCAAGCTTGGATTCGGATCACGCAAGATCCTCTTTTCCGCGATTCCTATGCCGGACATCCGCTCCGAGGGGGAAGCCGACAAGCTTTCCGTTCGCTTCGCCCAGACGACCGGCGGACGCGTCGCGATGCCGATGCGCCGCAAGCTCAACCGTCCCCCATTCGTGCAGATCGTGCCACCCCTCGTTTGGACCAGCCTTGCGCTCACGATCAAGGCCGACGGCTCGTCCAAGCCCGAGGTGATCGGCGCCAGTCCCTTCCCGCGGCACTGGATCTATGACAACGCGGGCCGCCTGGCGAACAAGGTCGCGGTCACCGACTTCAAGGGTTGGGCCGGCGACATCTTCGGCGAGCGGACGCCGTGGGGCGCTGAGGATTCCCCTGCGTTTGTCACGGAAGTCGAGACGGCGCTCGAACGCGAGCTGTCTCAGACGATCATGCGCGGCGGTGCGAAGCCAAAGGTTCGCAAACTGAACCAGGGCGAAGCGCTGGTGAAGCAAGGCGATGCCGGCGACGAATTGTTCCTGCTTCTCGATGGTGTCCTCTCGGTCGAGGTCGACGCAAAGGCCCTGGCCGAGGTCGGCCCCGGCGCCATCCTTGGGGAACGGGCGTTACTCGAAGGCGGGAAACGGACGGCCACCCTGCGCGCGCTCACGCCAGCTCGGGTCGCGATCGCAAGCGCCGATCAGATCTCACCCGACGCGCTCGCCGAGCTGGCAACAGGCCACCGCCGTGAAGAGAACTGAGACGCATCCCCATTCCGGTGTCGTCCCTCCCCCGCTAGCGGGGGAGGGCAGGGTGGGGGCCGGATGGTCCAACCTCCTGCTTTGGTCCGCGATCGTGGTCGCGATCCTGCAGGCGGTAGTCGGGATCGCGCACATCGACCGGGAGGCGATTGCGTTCGCCGTCCTTTTCGGGCTTGGTGCGGCCGTCCTCGCGAGGGCAAAGCAACGGCGTCGCGTCTATATGGCGACGGTCGTCATTCTTGGGCTGCTTTTCGCCGATGTCGCCTTCTGGATGATCACGGCGACCTGGAGCAACGCGCGGAATCACGAGCAGCTCCTCTACATCATCGAGCCGCTGGCGCTGTCGTGCGCCTCGGCCGCCGGCCTGATCGCCGTCGCCGGCGCGATCATCGACCGCCGTAGCCATTGGGCGCCGCTCGCTGCCCGGGTCGTCACCATCGGCGCGGCCGCAACCTTCATCATCTGTCTTGGTGCCGCCGCTGTCGCCGGCTGGGGCAAGGAGCAGATCCAGGGGCCGAACGATATCGCTCTGAATATCCACAATACCGCCTACTCCGCCACGAGCATTACGGGAACCTCGCGCCAGGTAACGCTATACGTGACCAATGACGACCTCTTCTGGCACACGATCACGATTGATCAGCTCGGGGTTGAGCTGCCTCTACCGGTTGGAAGTCATCGGCGCGTCACGTTCACGGCGCCGTCCGGCACCTACACCTTCTATTGCCGGATCCCTGGCCACCGTCAGGCCGGGATGGTCGGGACGATCACGATTCCGTAACGGCGGTCCTCAGCGGGATCGTCGCTGAGACGGTTGTTCCGCGGCCGGGATTTGAATCCACGCGCAACGTACCGCCGACCGCGCCGACGCGGTCCATCATGTTCGTCATCCCGGCACCGCGCGGGTGCGTTTTGAGATCGAAGCCGGCGCCGCTGTCGGCAACCTCGAACACCAGGGTGTCACCGTCTTGGTGGATCCGCACGGTTGCTGCGGCGCCTTCCCCGGCATATTTGCCGGCATTCTGTAGCGCTTCCAGACAGCAGAAATAGACGGCCGCCTCCAGCTCCGGAGCGTAGCGCCCGATCCCGTCGGCGTGCACCTGCGTCGGAATTACCGCGCGGCGTGCGGCCGCCACCATCGCGGCACCCAGCCCTTCGCTGGCGAGCAACGGTGGATAAATGCCGTGGGCCAGCGTGCGGAGCTCGTCGAGTGCCTTCGAGATATCCTGCCCCAACTCCTCGAGCAGCCGGCCCGACCGTGCCGGGTCGTGGTCGCTCATCTGGCGTGCCAGCCGCGCCTTGACCGAGATCGCGACGAGATACTGTTGCACGCCGTCGTGGATGTCGCGTTCGATCCGCCGGCGCTCGGCGTCGGCGGCAACCACGACGCGAGCCCGGGATGCCTCGAGCGCCTCGGCATGCTGCCGGAGATCCTCGAGGGTCGCTTCGAGCGCCGAGTCGAGGCGGGCGTTGTTGATCGCGACGCCGACTTCGCGCGCAAGCTCCTTCAGGGTGGCGTCCGCCTCGGCCGGCAGCGCGGGCGCACCCGCCCGTCGCTCCGCCACGATGAGCCCGAGTAGGTGGCCCGTATGGCTCACCGGCGCGATCCGGATCGTCGCGCCATTTCTCTCGGCGAGCACCGCCGGCAGCCAGACTTTGGCCCAGGCGATGCCCGAGACCGGGGCGTGCGCGACGATTGATTCCTCAGACCCGGTCAGCGGGAAGCGTGCCGGCCCACGCTCCGGGTCGGAGACCATCCGTTCGAGCGCGCCATTGGACGCGGTCCACACCTCGGCCGCGTCCAGGCCGAGGTTGCGACGAAGGGATTCCGTCATGTCGCGGAGGACTTCGCTCAGCGGGATGGTGCGATCGAGCCGGCTGGCGAAACTGCTTCGCACGTAGCCGATGGCACCCAGCCGCGCCGCATCGCGTCGCTGCCCGCGAATGGCGGTGACGGCGACATAGGCGACGGTCGCGACCGCCATGGCCGCCAGGATTGCCCCCAGCAGAAGCGTCCCAGTGTCGATGCGGGGCATCTCAGCCCACCCCGCGGAGCGCCTCGGCGGGCCGGAGCCGGGCGGCTCGAAGCGCGGGCAGGAACGTCACCAGAAGGACGGCGGCGTAGACGATCCCGACCGTCAGCAAGATGTCCGTGTAATCGAGGGTGAACTGACTTTTGGGCGAGAGGCTCGTCAGCAACGGGCCTCCAAGCCCAAGAGCAACGGCCAGGCCAACGACGAGTCCGACGGTCGCGATCAGCGCCGTTTCGATCAGCATGCCGGCGAGAACCTGCAGCTTGAAGAAGCCAACCGCTCGCAGAACACCAATTGACCGGCGTCGTTCGATCACGGATCGCAACGCGACGGCACCCAGCCCCAGGATGCCGACCAGCAAGCCAACCCGCATCATCCCGACAAAGAAATCGTTGAGGCCCAGGTTGGTCTTATACTGCGCCTGCATAAGTTGGAGCGCGGGGCTGGCATCGGCGCCCTGCGCCACCAGCGCCCGCTGCAGATCCCGCGCGAGGGCGGGTGGCGCGATGCCGCTGGTGGCCTTCAACAGGAGGGTTGCGCTCGGCGGGGATCCTGCCAGCGACGCGAGTGCCGGCTGCCAACCGACCAGTCCCGGCACTAACCCAGGAGACGAGCCCCCCGGGGACGGGAGTTGCGCGACGACTTTGAAGCGCACCGTGCCCTGTCCCTCCACCAGGTAGGCAACCGAGCCAACGTTCAGTGACGACGCCACCAGGCCGGGATCGCGGCTGATGGCCGCCCAGGCGGCCGCGTCGCTCGGAAAGCTGGGGTCGCGAGCGATGAGCGGCATGATCCCGCTGGTCAGCTGCTGTGCGCTCAGGCCGTAGACGGTGATCGATTCCTGGTGCCAGTCGACCGTGCCCCTGAAGTCCGCGTATACCCATTTGACCGGTCCCAGGAAGGTGCGACTGGGCAGGGTCTCCTGCCGTGCGACCTGCGGCGCGAGCTGTGCCGGCAGAGCGAGCTGGTCGGTGCCCACCACGGTCGCGCGAACATCCCACCCGCCCGTTGCGGGTGCCAGGTCACGCCGAACTGCGCTCAGACCGCTCTGGACGATGACCAGCACGGCCGTCACGATCGAGAAGGCCGCGATCACCAGGCCGGTTCGGAGCGGGCGGCGCGACGAGTAGGCGAGCGCTGGTCTGAGTGTTGCGCGCAGCCAGCCGGATGCGCGACCAAGAAGCCCGCCGATTCGTTCGAGCACGCTCAGGTTAGCTGTGACCAGCACCGATAGGCCGACGACCGAGGTAATCAGCGCAGCGGCGAAAGGCCCCGTCGCGGCCGCGGCCGATATGGTGCCGCTGACGAACCACCAGTACCCGATCGCCCAGGCGGCGGACGCGACGCCGGCACCCGAGAAACGGATGCGGTCGGAGACCCGACCGCGGAGCAGGCCCGAAGCCGCGGAGACCGCGAGCGCGCCGCCCGTCGCCCGCAGGAGCGGGTTGCCGAACGCGACTGCGGCCAGTCCGCCGGTCCCGAGCAGCGCCAGGAAACCCAGGCGGCGCAGTGTAGACTGCTTGGCTCGTTGCGGCTCGGGCAGGTCGCGGATCGCGGCCGAGATGGCCATCGACGAGGTTCCGATGGAAACGACCAGTACGGTGACCAGGTTGATCAGCGAGGCTGCGGCCACCGAGCCGAAGAGGGACCCGGGGGAGACCGAAAGTATGGCACCGAAACTGTCCGGGGTCTCGGGACTGTGGCCGGCGACGAGTGCTCCGAGCGCCAAGCCGGCCGGCAGACCCAGAAGCGCTCCCGCAAGGCTGTAAAGCGCCCCCTCGGTGACGGACAGCTGGATCAATCCGCCACGGGTCAACCCCAGCGCGCGCAGCACGGCCAGCCTCGGGCGTCGCTCCTCCGCGAGCAGCACGGCCAGGTTGGCCACCATCGCCGTGGCGGCGAGCGCGACGATCACACCAAACGCCGTGACGAATCCTCTCGACGTGGCGTTTTGAAGGTCCGCGGTGTCAAGCGCCGCACGCTTGGGCTCCAGGACCTGGAGCCGGTCGCCCGCGACCGCCGCGCGCGCCAGTGGGGCGAGTTGGCGGCCCGCGGCGACCTCACGCACACCATCGCCTGGCGCGGACACGCGGATCAGGTTGATTCGATCCGATCCGACCAGCCGCTGAATCGTCGTCAGCGAGCCGAAGGCAGATCGCGGATTGCCATATGCCCCCGCGCCTTCGTGCCGAATGATCCCGACGACCGTGGCCGGCTGCGGCGACGGGCCACCCGCCTGGATGCTGAGGCGGTCACCCACGCGCGCACCGACGTCGTCGGCCAGAGCCTGCGTCAAAAAAACGCCGCCGGTAATGAGTTCGTCACCATAGCTCGACCGGCCGTCGGCGAGCGTGAATGGATCGAAGCGACGCTGGATCCCAAGGTCGAGACCGGTCAGTTGAACGCCAGGCTTGGCGAGGTTCCGGTCGACATCGACGACGGAGCCGGTCACGACGAGCGCGCTTTGAAAGGCTGCCGCCGAACGCAGCGACGTATCGCGGGCGAGTCGGTTCGTTAGCACCGGATCAAATGGGGTTCCGCCGCCCGTCACTTCGATGTCATCGCGGCCCCAACTGCGAAACGCCGCTGCTCGATTCGACTGGTACATGCTGTCCTCGATCACCTGGATCAGAAAGATCGAGGCCCCGGCGATCATCAGCCCGCTGATAACCACCGCGGTCTGGCCCGGGCGGCGCACCGCCTCTCTTAAAGCGATCCGGCCGATCAGTGGACGGCGCCAGATAAGCAGTCCGAGGATCGCATAGCTGACCAGGAAAAGTGCGACCAGAACGGTGAGGAAGTTCATGGTAGGTCCCCTACTCCTGCAGCCGCAGGGCCTGAGCCGGCGGGATATGCGCGGCCGCCAGCGCCGGACCGAACGTGGTCAGGAGCACGGCCGCGTAGATCAACGCCAGCGTGCCGGCCAGGCTCGCGAGGTCGAGGCCGAACGGCGAGATCGAGGTGGTGCCGTTCAGATAGATGTAACCGGCGGCGAGGCCCGTGACGATCCCAACCAGAACCCCGACCGTCGTCGTCAGGGTCGTCTCGGTCACGATCCCCGCGACCACCTCGCCACGGCGATACCCAAGCGCTCGCAGGACGCCGATGGCACGTCGCCGCTGCACCACCGCGCGGAAGGCGAGGATCGCCAGGGAAAGAATGCCGATCACCATGCCCATCCGCATGAAGAGGATCGGGACCGACGCGAAGTTTTCAAAGGCGACACCCCGCTGCCTCAGCAGGTCGGCGATGGCGGTCACCTCGGCACCCGCCGGTAGAAGCGCCTGACGCAGCTGAGCGGACAGGAGGTGCGGATCCACGCCCGGTTTCGCCTTGATCAGGACGGTGGTGCCAAGCGGAAGGTTCCCAAACGGCGCGAGTGCCTGGGGCGAGCCGACGATTCCGTCGAGGATCGGGTCGCCGAAGTCGCCCGCAACCGACCTGGTCACCAATCCTTGCGGACCGACGAAGGTGAGCCGAACATCGGTATTGAATCGTGTCCAGAACACCCAGCCCGGATCGTTTTGCACGCTGCGCCATGCCGCTGCATCATTCGGAAATTGCGGGACGCGATTGGTCATGTCCCTCCCCATCGGCGGACTGCTGACCAGCGCCGGCGTCACTTCGTACAAGGACATGCGCTCCTGGTGCCAGAGGGCTGGGGTCCCCACCGGCGAGCTCACCTGCACCGGACCCAGATATGACCGGGTCGGGATCGACAGCGAGGTCGCCACCTGAGCTTGGAGCGTCGCTGGCAAAACCATCGAGCGCTGGGCCGGCATGAAGACGCTGATGTCGTACGGGGCGCGCGCGTCGGACTGCCGCGTCTGATTCGTGAACTCGGCGATCAAGATGTTGTAGATCACGATCACGGACAGGACCATCGCCATCGTGCCGACCGTGAGGCTCGCCCGCACCGGCCGGCGTACCAGATAGGCGAGCGCCAGCCGGAGCGTCGCGCGAAGCCGCCCGGAGGCGTTTCCAACCACCGAGGCAGCCCTCTCGAAGACACGCACATTGCTCACAGCGGCAAGCGATAGACCCAGCGCTGTTACGGGAATAGCGAGGAACAGGTCGACGCCGGCTGATTGCGACGTGGACGTCAAGAAGGCAACCGCCAGGCTCGTCAGCGCCCACGCGGCGAGCGCCAGCCCGGTGGACGTCAGGCGAGCTCGGTCCGGGATACGGCCGCGCACCGTGAGTGCCGCAAAGGCGATGAGCCCGGTGCCACCCACGAGTCGCAAAGGCTCCGGGAATGGCGGCGATGGAATGACCAGTGCGAACAGCGAGGCAACGGCAAGGCCGATGTAACGCAGGCGTAAGGCTAGGGAGCCGCGGCTGACATTCGTTGGCTCCGGAAGGTCACGGATGGCGGCCGCGATCGTCATGTCGGAGCGGAGCACCGCGGCGAGAACCACAGCCGCCAGCGTGACCGCGGCGCCGGCAACGATCGCCAGCGCCAGCGCGCTCGGTCTGACCGACAACTGCACTGGCAGGTCGCGGCCGATTGCAATTCCCGCGCCGGCTCCCCCACGCCCTCCGGTTCCCTTTACGGTGCTGGCGACTAACACCCAGCTCACGACAAGCCCGGGTACGACCCCGAGCACCGCCGCAACCAGGCTGTAGAGCGCACCTTCAGTGGAGAGCGCGGCGATCAGGCCGAGCCGCGAAAGGCCAAGCGCCCGCAAGACGGCAAGACGCGGTCGGCGCTCTTCGACGAGGGTGGCCATCAGGTTCACCACCAGCACGAGGCCCGCGAGCAGCACGATGAGGCTCAAAATGCTGGTAAAGCCGCCGGTGGCGTTGCCGGGATCCTGCTGTTGGCGCGCCGCGGTGATGTCGTCCGCCTTGCCTTCTCGCACCTGGAGTTGCGATGCCTCGGGTAGCCTCGTCAACGCAGCGGTCACGATGGGGACGAGCCGGTGGCCGGCATCCAGCTCCGCCTGGCCATCGCCGGGCGCACCGATGCGGAGGATGTTGATCTGGTGCGTGCCGATAAGACCAGCCATCGTCTGCAGTGGGGCGAACACGGCCGGACGCAGGCCGTACGAACCTGGTCCCGCGGCTGTGAGGACGCCCGCTACAACAACGTCGCCCGACTTTGGATCGCCCGTACTCTGTCCGATCGAGATGCGAAGGCGGTCGCCAACCCTTGCGCCGATCGCCGTCGCGAGCGACTGGCCGATGAAAACGCGCCCCGCGCCGAGCGCCTCTCCAGAGGTCTCGGTGCCATCAAGCTGATGAAATCTGCCGAAGGCAGCCTGCGTGGCGGGGTCGAAGCCGATCACGCGAACGAACGCGTTGCTCGAGCCGCGGTCAAGGTCGGCCACGGAGCCGAGCATCTCGACGCCGGCCTGGACGGCGGCGGCCGAATGCCGCAGCTGCGGATCGTTCGCCAGGGTTTGCGCAACCCTCGGGTCAAAGTACCCGTTGTCGGGCGCGCTTACCGTGAGGTCGACGTGGCCCCAAGACTGAAACGCTCCGGCGGTCAGCGAGTCATCGGCCGAATTCTGAATCACCTCGGAGACGAGGATGGCGCCCGACCCAATCATCAGGCCCGCCACCACGAGCGCCGACTGCCACGGCCGGCGCGTCGCCTCACGAATCGCGATGCGGGCAAACAGCGGATGCCGCAGCGCGATCACGATAAGGACCGCGTAGGCGACCGCGAACAGCCCTCCGAAAAGGAGGAGCCCTTTCATCGGATCAGCTGGTCGGAGCCGCCGACCGTGCTGGCTGTGGCGGCGCCTCGATGCGACCGTCGCGCATCCGCACTGTTCGCTGCGCGCGACCGGCGACCGCCGGATTGTGCGTGACCAGCACCATGGTCTGTCCTTCTTTGTTCAGGCGTACCAGCAGCTCGACGACGACCTCCGTCCCTTCGGTATCGAGGTTGCCGGTGGGCTCGTCCGCCCAGACGATGGCCGGCTGATGCACTAGCGCGCGAGCGACCGCCACGCGTTGTTGCTCGCCGCCCGAGAGCATGTCGGGGCGGTGCTTGGCGCGGTCGGCGAGGCCGAGCGTTTCTAGCATCGCCATCGCCTGCTCCCGCGCCGGCCGGGGCCGCTGGCCCAGCAGGAGGAGGGGGATCTCGACGTTCTCGACCGCGGTCAGGACCGGTAGGAGGTTGAACGCCTGGAAGACGAACCCCATGTGGCGCGCGCGGTATCCAGTCCGGGCGTTGTCAGATAGTTTCTCGAGGTCCGAGCCGTCGACGAGGATCTGGCCACCGTCGATGCGCTCGAGGCCGGAGAGACAGTTCAGGAGGGTCGTCTTGCCCGACCCCGACGGACCGACGACGGCGACCATCTCACCCCGGCCGACTTCGAAGTCCACGCCGCGGAGCGCCTCGACCTCGGTCCCGCTCCGGTAGACCTTCCGGACCCGGCGCGCCGTGACGATCGCCTGCTCCGGGGCTTCCACCCTTAAGACCTCAGGCTCTTCAGTTTCGATCATGGTTCCCCTCCTCATTAGTCTCGCTCTTAAAGCCGCCGGCGTCACCCCTGCCTGCCCCCGAATTAGGGGGAAGCTAGCCCTACCGGCACTCTGCCCTGGATCGTCGTCCCGTGACCCGGCGCGCTCGTGACGTCGAGCGAGCCGCCCAGGGCCTCGAGCCGGTCGCGCATGTTCTGCAGGCCGGAGCTGCGGACCACGGTCGCCGGCGCGAAACCTTTCCCGTCATCCGCCACCACAAAGGCCAGACTGGAATCCTGAACCCAGATCCGGATCCGAACCCGGCCGGCCTCGGCGTACTTGGCGACGTTCTGTAGGGCCTCGAGGCAACAGAAGTAGATGGCACCTTCCGCCTCCCGCGGTTGCCGCGGGACGTCGTCGAGCTGCAAGTCGACCGGGACCGTGATGCGGCGGATCTGTGCCCGCAGCGCGGACTCGAGGCCGTCCGACGCCAGAAGTGGCGGATAGATCCCCCGGGCGAGCTCGCGCATGGTGTCGAGCGCGTCATCGGCGTCCTGCTTGAGCTGCGCAATCAGAGCGCGGATTTTGGTTTCGGGCTGGGCAGCCGCTTCGGCAAGCCCGAGCTTGATCTTCAGCGCAACCAGGTGCTGCTGCGCCCCGTCATGCAGGTCGCGCTCGAGCCGGCGGCGCTCCTCATCCTGGGCGGTCACGAGGCGCTGCCGCGATGCCCGAAGGTCGTCAAGCCTGGCGAGCAGTTCCTGGTTCAGGCCGACGTTCTTGAGCACCAGGCCAGCCTGGGCGGCGAGGTCCGTAACCAACTTTTGTTCGACCGTGTTCATGGTCTCGCCTCGCTTCTTGTCGACCGTGAGCGCGCCCAGTAGCTCGCCCGCGTGGCTGACTGGGACCACCGTATCTCGTTGCATGGTGGGGAGGGCGCCGTTTTGCATGACCAGCGGCGCGAGCGGCTCCGCCGTTTTTGGTGAAGAAGAGGCGAGCACGAGTCGATGGCCGGCTCGCACCCAGACCTCGGCCCGTTCGGCACCGGTCCCCTCGCCCAGGATGCGCGCCATCCGGTCGAGGATGTCCTCGTGCGAGTATGTCTCGGACAGATGCTCGCTGAACTGTGACAGCGCCTCATACGGTGTTGCCCGCTTCCCGTAGACGAGCCGGTTGGCCAGTTGCTGAGTCCGCTGGCGCAGTGGCTGGAAGGCGAACGCGATGAGAGCCGTCGCGACCAGCGAGAGCAAGAACCGCTGGTTGCTGCCGATCAACGCGCCGATGCCAACCACCAGCAGGACGTACACGGCGGTGATGACGGCGGCCAGCCCTCCGTAGACCAGCGCCTTGTTGATTATCAGGTCGATGTCGTAGAGGCGATAGCGCAAGACCCCGATGCCGATCGCAATAGGAAGGGAGGCGGCAGCGAATGGGATGAGCGGAGCATTTTGTAACGCCGGGACGAGCCACTGGCTAACAACAGTGCCCAGGAGCAGCACGACCGCGACCAGCAGCCACTTGAGCTGCTGGCGCTCTTGTTCGCCGCCGCGCCGGTAGCGGACGAGAAGCGAAGAAACGCCCAGCCCGTACGTCCCGAGCAAGATAACGGCGAATGGAGCGCCGTTGAGCGCGTTGTTTATCCCAGCCATTGCTTGGACCCCCACTGGGTTATGCAAAGGGGCCGTGGCCGACGGATCGAACGACCCGGCAATGACCAGGATCACCGGGACCGCTGCCAGGCCGATGACGATCGACCAGCGCCGGCTCAGCAACCGGCCGTCCGGAAACCACAGGGGAAGCAGGACCAGCAGTTGCGCGAAGAGAAACATCCACGCAACCTGACTCAGCCAGTAAAACCAGTCGGCACCGGGCAAGCCGGGGTAAACGTAGGTGGCGACGCCCGCGTAGAGCTTTGGGAGATCGAGGAAGATCGCGGAAAAGGCGATCGCCAACAATAACCATCCGATGCGGTTCGCAGGACGCCGCCAGGCAACAAGAGCTCCGACGCTGCTCATCGCGAGGATCGCCACGAAACCTGCTACCGACGAACTGCTCGGCCGAAATACGTCTGGTACGTTGCGCCAGTTGACCGTAAAAGTGAGGAACAGCTGGCAGGCCAACAGACTAATTACCAGGAGCCACAGCCCGGCCGCGACGATAGAGGACCGCCCAAGCCGTTGTGCGGATCGATCGGTCATCAGCTAGGCCAGCGTCAGCGCGGCGATCCGATACGCCTGGACCGGGGCGTGCCGGCCTTTGACCTTGGCCAGCGGCAGGGCATCGGCGTTGACCGAGCCATCGAGCGCCCGATAGGTGGCGTCGCTCAGAATCGTCTCGCCGCCCTTCGCGAACTGCTGCAGGCGCTGGCAGAGATTCACGGCGTCGCCGACCAGCGAGTACTCGAGGCGCTCCTCTGATCCGAGCAGCGCGGCAGCGACCTGGCCGGTTGACAGCCCGATTCCGATCTGGAATGGCGGCAGTCGCTCGGCGGCCCAGTGATTGTTTACGGCTGACTGCGCATCGTGCATGGCCCGGGCAGCGGCGAGCGCCCGCTGGGCGTGCTCCTGTTCCGGCAGCGGCGCGCCGAAGACGGCCATGACCGAATCCCCGACGAACTGCATCACGGTGCCACCCAGCGAAAGGATGGCGCGGTTCATCTCCGCACGATGCTCGTTGAGCTGCCGGGCCAGGATGGTTGGGTCGGCATCTTCGGCGATCGTCGAGTAGCCTCGGATGTCTGACATCAGGATCGTAACCGTCAGCGTTTCGGTCCCTCCAATGTCGCGGCCCTGACGCCGCAGCTTCTCCGCGATCCCCGTGGGCAGCAGTCGGCTCAGGCTCTCGCCCTGCTCCTCGCGATCGACGATCGCCTGGTGCAGCAGCTTCAGGCGCCGCAAGGCTCCCGCCGCCCCGCTGCTGGCCGCTTGGGCCAGCTTGAGGAAGAGCTTCTGGATCGCGTCGTCGACGTCAGCTGGCGTCGTATGGTGTGCCGCCGCGATCGCCTTGATCGGCCGGCCTTCGGCGAGCTCTTGAAGCAGCTCTTCTTCCTGGGGCGACAGGTCCGTCCCCTGGCTGGCCGGCCGCACGAGCGCCTCGACGATTCGAGGATCGAGCATCGAACCGCCGCTGGTCACCGCGCGGATGGCGCGGAACAGCTGGTCCCCTTCCGCGACCCGATCCTTCAAGAGGTAGGCGTAGCCGGCCGCGCCCTCACTGAGAAGTGAGATCGCGTAATCGGGCTCGTCGTATTGCGACAGAATCACGATCCCGGTCCCCGGGTGGCGCTTGCGCACCTGCTTGGCCGCCTCGATCCCCTCGCGCTGGAACGTCGGCGGCATCCGGATATCGGTGACGACGACCTGCGGAGCGGCTTGCTCGGCTCCGCTGACCAGTCCGTCGTAGTCGCCGGCCACCCCCACGACCTCCATGTCCGGAGCGGTGCCGATCAGCGCGCGCACCCCCTCCCGAACGATCAGATTGTCGTCAGCAAGGAACACTGTGATCCTGGTTTCGGGCATCGTCCCCTATTGAGCCTCAGGGAGTCCAATTGGTCAAGTGAGGTAGCTACGAGGCTATCGGTGGTGCTGACCGCCTCGAGCGAAAGGCCCGCAACCCGTAGACTCCCCTTCGGTGCGATTGTTCGTCTGCGGTGTGAGAGGTTCGACGCCGTCGCCGGGGCCGGAGTTCGTGCGGTATGGAGGCAATACCTCCTGCATTGCGCTGGCCCACAACGGGCAAGCCCCCAGCCTCGTGCTCGACGCCGGAACCGGCCTGCAGCGTCTGACCCCCCTGCTGGACGGCCGGCCGTTTCGAGGCTCCATCTTGCTGGGTCACCTGCACTGGGACCATACCCATGGCATACCATTCTTTGCCGCCGGCGACCGGCCTGATGCCGAAGTCACCCTGGTGATGCCGGCTCAGGGTGATCCGGCCAACGTGCTGGCGCGCGTCATGTCGCCACCCCACTTCCCGATCAAGCCCGCCGAGCTTCGTGGCAAATGGCGCTTCCTCGGCATCCAGGAAGGTCCTCGAGCCGTCGAGGGATTCGACGTCGTCGCCCGCGAGATTCCGCACAAGGGCGGCCTCACCTATGGGTATCG
>VBFR01000193.1 GCA_005889345.1 Chloroflexota bacterium | reverse complement strand
AGGCTCAGAGTTCAAGTCCAGCCCCCTCGACAAAGCGAAAAAGGTATGACCGCGCGATCGAGTTCGACCTCCGGCGTACGATAGGCGGCTTCGCAACGTCACTTGGCGATTAGCTCGTAGGCACGGATAGTCGGGAGACCAAGCGCCCAATGGGCATAAGTGCGGTTCAGTCCGTCGATCAGGCCAAAGCCTTTGCCTCTGACAGTCTTCAGGACGACGATCGGGGGCAGTCGCTCTCCACGGCGGAGTTCCTCCACCATCTGAGTCCCCCAGGGTCGGGGGCCTGGGAACCAGCGTGTGTCCTCCACGTCGGCCAAGTCGATCTCGATCAGCCGAAAGGTGGTGGTCCCGGCGTTATGACCTGACCGCTCCAGCCCGGTCTCGACGTCAGAATCGTGATACCGCTCCAGATTCGCGTATTGGATCGGCCCCTCATCGAGAACAACGTGCGCCACGCCAGCGAGTATGCTCTGACGCCATACACGCGGTACAAGTCAAAGTTTAGGTCCAAAAAATCGACGCAAAGGCGCAGCCTGAAAGGATGGTGTCCCCAACCGTACAAGTTATGAACTCCAGCTGGCTGCCGAGCTGAGTGCGCGGTACTGGAGCGCCCTTGCCGGGGCGACCGTATAGCGGCTCTAAGCGGCCTTGCGAGGATGCCGCCGTCGCGCTAGCCGAGGTACCTCTAGATCCAGTGCGGCCGCGAGGCGGCTATACGTGTCCAGGGTCGGACTTTTACGGCCTCGTTCGATCTTGCTCACCTCGGCCTGCCCGAGACCAGCCTTTTCTGCAAGGTCTTTTTGGGTGAGCTGAAGCGCACGGCGTGCCTGGATGATCTGGTTGAGCATCCGGTATTTGACCTGCAGCGCGTGCAGCTCGGCGACCGCCTGCGGACCCTCGGCTCTTGCCTCGCGGTCGATCTGCTCAAGCAGAGCGTCGAAGTCGTGGGTCTTGGCTTTCGTTCCCATGCCCTCAGCATGATATGGCTTAAAAGCCATATTGTCAAGATCGCCGTTGTCGCTGCCGCTGCTGCCAGTCCGTCAGGCGGCGACGTGCCAGCTCGATCTCCTTCTTTTGACGTTTAGCTGATGGGTCCTCGCTTTTGTCGTACGCGGCGAGGAGCACGATCACCTTCTCGCCGTAGGCGTGGCAGAACGCCCGCAGCAGCAAATCGCTCTCACGGAGACGGAATTCGAAGAGGCCACCGCCGAGCTGGCGCCCGAACGCGGTTCCGCAGACGCCTATGCCCTGTTCCTGGAGAATCTCGCGAAGGGCAGTGCCGGCTACACGGCGAGTTGAGACCGACGCCTTATTGCGGAGCCATTCGAGGACCGGCTTACGACCTGTCGCATCTTTGTAGAACTCGAGCGTGAAGCGGGGCGCAACCATTCGGTTGCAAGGTTAGAGGTCGGAACCGCACGAGACGCATCATCACGGGCGATCACTCTGCACCGAACGGATCGAAAGCGGATCGACCCAAGCCTGCCGAAGGGGAGAAACGCATCCCGGTATACGTTTTCAAGCCCCTGTCCCAACTGTTCACACTGACCTATCGGTTCGCCCTTGGCGTTGGCGAGCAGTACGTGGCAACCGACGATGCCGGAATCTGTCTCCGGCTCCGCCAATCGCACATCTCCGCAGGACAGGGACCGCGCCCTCCGGCGCACACTTCCTGGGAGTCGCACTCGAACGCCATGGCGGCCCAATCAGGCGATAAGCCAGGGTCAGGCTGCTCGCAAATCCCGTGCACATAAACTGATACGGTCGCATGCGATTCAAGATCACTCACAAGCTCGATCTGGCTTTACCGCCGGTGTCTGTAGAGGCTGCACGAGGCGAGTTTCACTCGGCACAACCCAGCAAACCGAAATCAGCGACCGATGGCTGGTGGGTGTTCATCGACCGGCACCCGCTGCTCCCTGGGGAGGTTTCCGTATTCCGAGCGTTCGGTGATCACGTTCATCGTATCGAGGAGGACCCTCCCGACTGGCCAGACGAGCGGTCCGAGCGGGTTGTCCCTCTCGACATCGGATGTCGCCCTTTGCTCAGCGGGCCTGACGGGTTTTTGCTACAGGGTGAGACAGATGCTGCTCTGATCTTTCTTTGCTCGCGGTTTAATGCGACGACACGCATGTACGACGACGCTGGCGTTGCGACTGTCTTCTTTCGCCACTACCTTGCAACTTGCTACGGCTGGCCAAACGATGAAGCTCTGATGGGTCATGCTCTCTATCCGAAAGGCTTGGTCAGAGCGGATGGTGTCGGTGAGGTCCACAACTCGGAATGGCTGAAGACTTTGCGAATCCGCAACCGCCTGTCTTTTCCGCGGCTCGAACCCGCCAGGGAATACGCCTCAATTCGCCACTTTGTCTTCGAGTTCAAAGAGCATCTCTTCGAGTGCCTCGCGCCAAGCATTGAAGTCGCCCTTCGGGCCGAACCATTCGAGGATGCAGTAGCGCGGGTGAGGACCGAGCTCGACTAGCGAACCGACATGCTGGTGCTCACGCGGGAGTCGGACCATGAAGCCGACTTACACGCGCACCCCGGGCGACTTCGAACGGCGGCCGATGATCAGGGAGGTTGGTGTCCCCGACAGGATTTGAACCTGTGCTCCTGGCTCCGGAGGCCAGTGCTCTATCCAGGCTGAGCTACGGGGACACAGCGGACCCCGATTATAGGGACGCTGGGATCTCGGCAGTCAGCGGTTCGCGACCCACCTTACGGATTCCGTTACAGGCGTGACCCCCTTGATTGAGGGCCGTCCATAAGCTGGCAGCAGGACAGGCCGATCTTGAGCGAGCCGCCTGTTCAGGAGGTGGGACCGTGCGGCGATTTCTCACGCCCTGGATTCTGTTAGTTATCGCGTCGGCCGTGCTTTCCTGCGCCGAAGTCTGGCCGAACCCCCTGTAAGCCGGTCGATTCACTGTCAAGTCTAGATTGCTAGACTGTAGGTTGTGCTTACCAAGCGGCGCCCGGGGCGTCCGGCAGCGGATGACCCCGGGACGCCGAGTCCGCTCGGGCGTCGGATTCGACAGGCGCGGCAGGAGCTGGGGCTCAGCCTTGCCGCGGTGGCCGGCAGCGACTTCAGCCGAGCCTTCCTCAACCAGGTCGAGCTAGGCCGCGCCCAACCCTCGACACAAAACCTGCGCATCATCGCCCGCCGCCTGCAGCGGCCCATCGACTATTTCCTCGAAGAGCCAGGAGACTCGGCTGCCGCGCTCGAGCTTGCCCTGGCAGAGGCCGAGATGAGTCTGCTCCACGGCGAGGGAGCTCGCGCCGAATCGCTGATTACCCGGATGCTGGCGAGGACGATTCCGATCGAGTTGCGGACACGCGCGCAGCTCACGCTGGCGGTCGCGCTGATGAAGCAGGGGCGACCCCACGATGCCAGGCCGGTCCTCGAGGAGGCGATCTTCGCAGCCCAACGGGCGCAGTGGCATCAGCTCTTGGTCGAGCTCTACGACCGCCTCGGCAGTGTCCACTACTTGCTCCGCCGGGCGCACGCCGCCGGCCAGTGTTTCGACCAGGCCCTGGAGCGCTACGAGTCGGCCGGAGTTGCCGATCCCGTATTAAAGGCGCGCGTGCTCGGCCACCGGGCCAACCTCCACTATGTGGCGGGCCAGCCGATCGAAGCGATCGCCGCCTATGAATCCGCGATCGCGGCAGCGGCGCAGGTTCTTGACATGCCGGCGCTCGCCGGCATCTACGAGGGCCTCGCTCTCTCGTTCCAGCAGACCGGCCAGTACGCCCGGGCGCTGTCCTACGCGCAGAAGGGCCTGCGTATCTTCGAGACGCTCCGAGACGTCCGTATGGCCGGACAGCTCCGCCTCAACATGGGCGACATGCTGCTGCAGCAGGGCCGCGTGGCGGAAGCCGAGCGGCTCTTCAGCGAGGGCGCCGAGCACCTCCAGCGGATCGGCGACCGCGAGCTGGTCCCGCACCTGGTCGCGGGTATGGCTGAGTCCGCTCTTGAAGCGGGGCAGGGGGAGCGCGCAAGCGAACTCATCGAAGGGGCTATCGACCTGTCCACCCGCTCGAGCGATCCCCTGGCAACGGTCGCGGTTCACCGCGTGGCGGGGCGGGTTGCGCACGAGCGCGGACGCCGGGACTCGGCGCACCGTCACTTCGAGCGCGCGCTCGAGGTCGCCTTGACCATTGAGAACCCCGACCTGCGGGCGCGCGTCACCTACGATTTTGCGCGCGTGCTCGAGGCCGAAGGCGACAGCGCGCAGGCGGCGCTCCGTTTTCGCCAGGCCTACGAGGCCGGCCGCGCCGATGGCAGCCGCCCCAGCGCTGTAAGTGAGCTCGACGCTTGAGTAAGCTCCACTTGACAGGCCTGGGAGTTTGTCCCATAATGACGGCCACGGAAGGTGACGTCGTTCCTCGAGAACGATCCCCCACCACCCTCCGAAAAGAACACGTCAAAAGTTTTGTCCGCATCGCGTTCTGCGATAGACTGGTCACACACAGTCAAGGGGGATCCATTGGACGGGTACTCGCGAAAAGTTGGAGCCAGACTGCGCAGTTTGCGAAAGCAGCGTGGTCTAACGCTCCAGCAGGTCGAAGTCCTTTCGAATAAGCGGCTCAAGGGGTCGTTGCTCGCCGCCTACGAGCGCGGCGACCGCAACATCTCGGTCACCCGCCTGCACCAGATCGCGACTCTCTACAGCGTCCCCGTCAACCAGCTGCTGCCGGAAGAGATCGAAGGCGTGGGCGAGCCCGCGCTCCCGCCCAAGCTTGCCATCGATCTCGGCCAATTGCAGGGGCTCCCCGAGCGTCAGGGGTCCATCCTTTCCCGCCACGTGGCACGGCTGCAGCAGCAACGACAGGATTTCAACACGCCGGTCGTGACTTTCCGCGCCGACGACCTGGAGCAACTGGCGGCGGCCTACAAGACGACCCCGGAGATGCTGCGCCGCTCGTTGCACGAGTGGGGCGTCTTCCGCTCCGGGCAGGCACCGGCCGAACGCCCGGAGGTGGAGCGCCAGCCTCCCGCCGAGGCGGAGGAATAACGCTAGAAAGGGATCTCGCCCTGGGGTGTCCCGGGAGGTCCGCCGCGCTCCGCGCGTAGTTCCGCGACGGTCGCCGGGTGCGGCGGCTCCTCGACGTCCGGCTCCTCTCTGACCGGCAGGCTCTCGATCCGCTGCCGGGCTTCCTCCAGTTTTCGCTCGCAGAGCTGCAAGTAGTCGCGCCCGCGGGCAACCGCCGCGATCGCCTCCTCCAGGCTCAACTTGCCTTCTTCGAGCGCGTGCAGCGTCGCATCGAGTTGCGCGAGCGCCTGCTCGTAGGTCAGCGATTCGTCGAGGCTCATGGCACGGTCTCGTCCACGGTGGCCTCGAGGCGGCCGGCGGAGAGCAGCACCTTGACGGGCTGACCCTTCTGGGCCTCTTGCGCGCTGTGGATGATGCCACCGCCGAGGGCGTCCATCGTGATGCTGTAGCCACGCTTGAGCGTCTGCTCGGGGGCGAGCGAGCTAAGCCGTGTCCCGCGACTCTGCAGGCCGCTGGTTCGTTCCCGCAGTCCCCGAACCGCCAGCGCGACAAGCCGCTCCCGCAGACTGCCGTTCCCCAGGCGACCGGTCTCGATGCGGCTTGCGATCATCTGCCGGCTCCGCAGCAGCCGCCGGCGGCCTTCCTCCAGGGCTCGTTCCCGCTGCCGGAGTATCTCGCGCGGATCGCGCTGGCGCAGCATCCCCTCCAGGTGGTCCACGCGTTCGCGCCGCCGCGCAAGGAGATCAAGGGTGAGGCGGTCGAGCGACTGCTGGCGCCGCTGAAGCTGGTGCGAGGGGGCGATCAGGGCGGTGAGCCCGGCACGCTGCAGCCGCTGCGCGCGCTCGCCGAGTTGCCGGAGCAAGTCCCGCTTGTTGGGCACCACGATCTCGGCGGCCGCGGTGGGGGTCCGGGCCTCGCGGTCCGCGACCAGGTCGGCGAGGGTTCGGTCGGAGGTGTGGCCAAGGGCCGTGACCACCGGGATCCGCATCGCCTGGATGGCGCGCACCACGGCCTCCTGGTTGAAGGCCATCAGCTCCTCGAAGCTGCCGCCACCGCGGGCGACGATGACGACGTCCGCTAGCTGGTCCTCGTCGCATTGCCGCAAGGCGGCGACCAGGCTGCGCTGCGACGCCATCCCCTGCACACGCGCCGGGTATAGCGCCAGCCGAGTGTTGGGAAACCGCTCCCAGATCGTCTGCTGCAAGTCATGAATGACCGCGCCACTCGGCGAGGTGATCAAGGCGATGCAGCGCGGCAGAAACGGGAGGGCCCGCTTGCGCTCGGGCAAAAAGGCGCCCTCCGCTTCGAGGCGGCGCTTGAGCTGCTCGATCGCGGCCCGCAGCTTGCCCGCCCCGTCGTAATCGAGGCGGCTGACCACCAGGTTCACACGCCCGTACTGGGCGTGATAGTCGACCTGGCAGGTCACCAGCAGCTCCTGCCCGTTTTCCGGCAGAAACGGGAGGCGGCGGGCCGTGCTGCTGAAGATCACCGCGCCCACGGCGGCGGTCGCGTCTTTGAGCGTGAACCACACGTGGCCGCCGCGCAACGTCATGCCGCTAACCTCACCCTTGACGACCACACTCTGAAAGCGCGCCGCCAGCAGGTCGTGGATGCGGGTGTTGAGCTCGAGCACGGTGAGCGGCTTGATCGCGTCCTGGGGCTGGACCGCCATCAGGGAGCCACCTCCGCCAGATCCGAGTCGCGGCGGTAGAGGGCGCGCTCCACCGCCCCGCGCAGCGCCTCAACCTGCCGCGTGTCGTCGGTGAAAACCCGTACCAGCGTGGTGCGGATAGGCAGACGCCGGAACAATTCGGCGACGGCGCTCCGCTCCACCGCGCGACTCACCGGGTTGTAGATGTTGACGGGGAACGGATCCGTAAACGGGTTCTGCGGCCGCGGATCGACCGACGCCAGGTCCACCTCGAATGAGGCCTCCTTGAGCGAGGCGGGAAGCGCCTCGCGAATGCGGCGCACGTAGTCGGACGGTTGCGGGTAGAGGAAGGCCTCAGGCAGGTTGGAGAACTCGTAGTAGTCCTCGAAGATCAGCCGCCATTTGAGCTCGCGCCGGACGATCCGGCCCCACTCGTGGGAGAGCTCGGCGGCGCGGCCACCCTCGTGGCGCCAGCGGTCGACGGTATCGATCAGCGACCAATCGGTCAGCTCGCGATAGTGGTCGAGGTGGTCGAGTGGGTTGCCCGGAAGGATGCGGTCGATCGTCTCCCGAAAGATCTCGCGCATATGGAGGTCGATGCGGCGCACCGTGCGGTGGTAATAGATGTTGTTGTAGAGGTAGAGGCGGGCGTTCAGAAAGAGGAGCAGGGCCTGGGTTCCGTGCTGGTGGAGCAGCATCCCCTCGGGCCCGAGAAAGGAGTAGTGCATCAGCCGCTCGATATCGACGGGCCCCACCTTGACGCCGCACATGTAGGCATCCCGCGGGACATAGTCGAGGTTGTCCGCCGTGTACATGCCGTTGAGGACGGGCTTGAGCGCGCGCACCCAGGCCGGGGCCGATAGGCCTGGAAGGTCGGGCCCGGCGATCAGGTCCGCGATCCAGCGCGGATCGATACGCTCACCAGGGGTGAACGGGCCAGAGGGACTGGCGTCCATGGCGCCGATGATGGAGGCCAGCTCGCCGCCGATCAGGGCGCGACCGATCACCTCGTGGTCGATCGAAAAGCGATCGAGGTAGTTCTGGTCGAAGAAATGACCGAAAGGGCCATGGCCCACGTCATGCAGCAGCCCCGCCACGCGCAACGTTTCCTCCACACAGGCGAGGGACGGCACATCGCCCACCACAGCGGTCAGATTGGGATAGAGCCGGCGGGCCCATTCGCCGCTCAGGTGCATGGCGCCCAGCGCGTGCTGAAAGCGAGAGTGCTCTCCGCCGGGGAAGACCCACCAGGCCGACTGGAGCTGGTGGATGCGGCGCAGTCGCTGCAGCCACGGGTGATCGAGCAGGTCCTGCTCCGCGGCGACGCTCTCGCCGCGGACGCGCTTCGTGATCTTGATGTAGCCAAGCAACGGATCGGCCATCAGGTTCACTGCCTCGTATTGGCGAGCGAGATCAGGCATGAGTCGGCAACATTTTAGTGTGGCGCGGGGCCGTGCAATTCCGCGTGTAGCATGACCTCGATGGAGAAAGCGGTGATCATCGACGCGATTCGCACCCCTATCGGGCGCTACGGCGGCGCGCTCAAGGATGTCCGCCCGGACGACCTCGCCGCGCTGGTCCTCAAGGAGGCGGTGCACCGCACCCAGCTCGACCCGGCGAGCATCGAAGACGTCTACTTCGGTGACGCCAACCAGGCAGGAGAGGACAACCGCAATGTCGCCCGCATGGCGGTGCTGCTGGCCGGGCTGCCGGTCGAGATCCCGGCTGCCACGATGAACCGGCTCTGCGGCTCGGGGATGCAGGCGGTGGTGTCGGCCACGCGCGAGATCGAGACAAAAAACGGCGCCTGCTTCCTCGCCGGCGGCGTCGAGAGCATGACGCGCGCGCCCTTCATCCTGGAGAAAGCCCAGCGCGAGTACCCCCGCGGGGCCCAGACGCTTCATGACAGCACCCTGGGCTGGCGCATGATCAACCCCCGGATGGCGGAGTTGTATCCGCCCATCAGCCTGGGGCAGACCGCCGAGGTCGTGGCCCGTCGCTATGGCATCACCCGCGAGGCCCAGGACGAGTGGGCGCTGGGCAGCCATCGCAAGGCGATTGCGGCGCAAGAGGCCTGCCACTTTCGCAACGAGACGGTCGGGGTCGCCTTGGCCGACGGCTCCACGCTCGAGAAGGACGAAGGCCCCCGGCCGGACACCAGCCGCGAAAAACTGGCAAGCCTCAAGCCGGCCTTCGAGAAGGACGGCACCGTCACCGCCGGCAACTCATCGCCGCTCAACGATGGCGCCGCGTGTCTCGTCTTGATGGCGGAATCGCAGGCGGAGCGGATCGGCGCCCGGCCCCTGGCGCGGGTGCTGGCGGCAGCCAGCGCTGGCGTCGATCCCTCGGTCATGGGCCTGGGACCGATTCCGGCGTCGCGTAAAGCCCTCGCCCGGGCGGGCTTGCGGGTTTCCGACCTGGATTGCGTGGAACTGAACGAGGCCTTCGCGTCGCAGGTGCTGGCCTGCATCCGCGACCTCGAACTCGACCCGCAGCGCGTCAATCCGAATGGCGGCGCTATCGCCCTTGGTCATCCATTGGGAGCCAGTGGGGCTCGCCTGATCGCCACCCTGGTTCACGAGCTGGTCCGCCGTAAGGCTCGCTACGGCCTCGCCACCATGTGCATCGGCGTGGGCCAGGGCATCTCGACCGTCGTCGAAAATCTCCAGCGTTAGGGCCCCGCGTCAGGCCTGTCAACGCTCTGCGACGGGCACGTTTACGGCTCCTCAATGCGGCCGGCGCATGATCGTTGCGAGGCCGCCGTGCTCCCTATTGGTCGTGTCATACAACGCCGCCTGATCGCCGCCTGTTTCGTGGCGGCGCTCGGGCTTGCCCCACTTACGGCGCAGGCCGCGGGCTCGGCCGATGTCGACGCGCTCTGGAATCAGCCGCAGGGCGTCGCCGTCGACAGCGCCTTCTACGTCGTCCAGTCCTGGTGGGATGGGATGCTGCGAGCCACGAGCGATCCGACCCAGCGCGGGCTGGCTGAGCTCGCTCAGGCCAACGCGGACCTGCTCAACGCTTACACCCTGTTGCAGCAGAAACGTAGCGGCTCCGGACCCCAGCCGGTCCCGGTCATCGACCCATTCCTCTCCGGCATCTACAACTTCATCACGGGGTCCAATGCGAAGGCTCCGGTCGGCTCACTGCTGAGCGGGGCCAATCAGGCGCTGCTCAACCTGGAAGGCCGTGGCTCGACGACGGATATCGTGCAGTCCCTGCTCAAGGATTACCGGTCGCAGCAGGCCGCCGCGGAGCGCGACCTGGCGGGAAGCAGCGACCTCAGTGCCCTGTGGGGCGACAACGCCAACCGCGACAGCGCCTTCCTGGTGAAGATCAACGCCGTGACCATTGCGTCGGATGGTTTGGCCGGCTCGTTGAACGACGCGGGTCAATCGACGGTTGCGATTGCCGCCAAAGAACACGGCGACGACAAGGCCAAGGGCAAAGACAAAACCGGCAAGAACCACAACGACCATCCGCAAGGCAACGGCAAGCCGTAGGTGGAGCTCGCGTCGGGCGAGTTAGCCCCGTTTAGACTTCTTCGTCGTCCTGCACGCCTTCGAGGGTGAGCATCAGCCCGTCCTGAAGGTCGTAGAGCGCATCCATCGATTCGCCGATGGAGATATCCTCGAGTGCCCGATTGCCGAGGGGGTGGTCCATCTCGGCGGCGAGCCGCTGCACGCGAAAGGCCAGGTCTGTGGGCAACTGGGTTTCCTCGGCGATGTTGAGCATCTCGAGCTCATCCAGCAGCCGGTCGATGTGGCGGATCCGGTTCCGGCGCGCATAGCGCAACTCGCGCTCCGCTTGCCATCGCTCGCGTTGCGCCGAGATCTGGACCGAGGTCTGCTCGATCATGCGCCCGCTTCCGAGGGTGGTCCGAGCCATGCTTCCCGAGGGTTTACTGTACTTTCAAATACCGGCTTGGTCAAGAACTCAGGCGCCGGCTACCTGCTGGTGGTCCTGTCTGCCTTCCTCTTTGCCGCCGGCGGCAATGCCGTCAAGGTGCTGTTCGGGCTGGGCTACTCGCCGCTCGTCCTGGCGCAACTCCGTATTGGGTTCGCCTTTGCCTGGCTCTTCGTTATCCTCCTTGCCGTCCGGCCGAGGCTGCTTCGCGTCGATCGCCGCGAGCTTCCGGCGCTGACGGTCTTCGGCACCATCGGCCTGGCCGGGGTCCAGCTCAGCTACTACCTGACGATCGCCCGCATCAACATCGCGGTCGCGCTGCTCGTCCAGTACCTCGGCCTGGTCGCGGTGACGGCGTTCGAACGCTTTCACCGCCAGCAGGCGGTCCGGGCGCAGGTCTGGGGCGCTCTCGCCATGGTGCTGACTGGCGCGTTCTTCGCCGTCGGCGCCTACCAGCCGGCGCTCCTCCGGGTGAACCTTCCGGGTGTCATGCTGGGACTCGTGGCGGCCGGTTTCTTCGCCTTCTATGTCCTGCGGGCGTCGACGCTGACGCGCCGGCTCAATACCTGGACATTGCTGGTGTACGGCTTCGGCGCCGGCAGCATCATGTGGGGGGTGTTCGACCTGGTCAGTGGCACCGCTCTCCCCCCGAGCTGGCGCATTTGGGTCGTCATGGCCCTCGTGGGGCTGATCGGCACGCTCACCGCGCATGGCCTCTTCGTGTGGGCGCTTCGAACCATCCGCCCGTCGTCGGCCGGCATCGTATCCACGGCTGAGCCGGTCTTTGCCGGCTTGATCGCGTTCCTCATCCTCGGCGACCAGCTGCAGCCATTACAGGTTGCCGGCGCGGCCGTGATCGTCGCCGGGATCATCATCGTCCAGGCGGGTAGCGCCGACGCAGCTGTCACGGCACCGCCCATCCAATGACGGCGCTGGTCCTCGACCGGGTTCGCGACCGGCTGGTCGCCGGCGAGGTCAGCTGGAGGCTGCACTACGAGCCCTCCTGCGGCAGCACGCAGGACCTCGCTCGCGCTGCTAGCGCTCGCGGCGCCGGCGAGGGCTGGACGGTGGTTACTGACGCGCAAGGCGAGGGCCGAGGGCGCCAGGGACGGTCCTGGGTCGCCCCGCCGGAAACGGCCATTCTCCTCTCCACCATCCTCCGGCCGCCGCTCGACGTCCTCCCCTTGCTACCGCTGCTGGCGGCGCTCGCCGTGGCGGGCGGCATCGAGGTCTCCACCGGCGCCGTGCCCGATCTCAAATGGCCAAACGACGTCCTCCTCAACGGCAACAAGCTGGCGGGCATCCTGCTGGAACGCTCCGGGGGGCCGGACGTCGTCCTCGGCGTGGGCCTGAACGTCAATCAATCGCGCGGGGACCTGCCCGAGGGTGCGACCTCCCTGGCGATCGAACTGGGTCACGAGCTGGAGCGCGAGCCCCTGCTGGCCGCCATCCTCAACGACCTGGGCAACGCCTACGAGCGCGCGGATCGCGAAGGTGTCGGCTGGATCGTTCCGGGCTGGCGCAGTCGCAGCTCCATGCTCGGCGAGCCGATCGCCTTCCATCGGGACGGCGCGCAGATTCGGGGAATCGCCGAAGACATCTCGGAGGATGGAGCCCTGCGTGTCCGTCTGGCGGACGGCTCGCGCATCAGCGTCGTCGCCGGCGAGGTCGAGCGCGTGCGACCGTCTCAGTCGTAGGTCTTCCCGTTGTCCTGGATGTAGCCGCCCTCGTGGGTACCCTGCGGATCGTGGTGAGTGAAGTGGATCAGTCCGCCCTGCGCGTTCCAGACGTATTCGCCGTGTACCACGACGTGATCGCCCAGGGCGACCGGGACACGTGGCGCGATCGAGATGTTGTGCTCGACTTCGACGGTGAGGTCGCCCGACGAGAGCTTGATGATGAACTGCTCGTGTGTCCCGGTCGAGCTGGTTCGGTCGGGCAGCAGTCGCACGACGTCTCCGGTCGCGGTCACCTCGATGTTTGACTGGTGGCTGTGGTAGTCGGTCGCGATCGCCGCGTCATCCGGCTGTGCCGATCCCCCGCACGCTGCTAAGAGCAGGGCGAGGCCGCCGGCTACGACGCGAGCAATCGCTGGCGACCTAACTAACCTTGATGTCTCCCGTCATCGCCGCGTGGATGGTGCAGTGATATTTGAAATCGCCCGCCGTGCTGAACGTGACGAAGAACTTGGTGCCCGCGCTGCACAGACCGGAGTCAAACGTAGTGGTGTCGTCCGAGGTGACACTGTGCTGAGCGCCGTTATCGATCCAGTCCCACTCGACCGTCTGACCCTTGGTGACGGTCACCGTCGCCGGGTCGAATTTGCCGACCGTGTTCGGGTCGGGATTGATCTTGACGACCTGCGACGCCGTGCCACTCGCCGTGCCGCCCTTGGGCGTGCAGGCCGAGGTGCCGCCATTATCACCGCTCGAACTGCCGCATGCGGCCAGCGCCAGGGCGCTCCCCGCTACCACGATTGCCATCTTCCAAACGACCACGTGTGCCTCCTTGTCGCTGCGATTCAACCCTCGGCTGAGTCTACGGGGCGATGGCGCGCCCTCGCCGTGAAATCGCGCCCGGCGGCCGAGAATCAGGTGTCGACCGTACTTACTCGGGCAGCGCGTCGAACTCGCGGCGCGCGGCGCGCACCCAGAGGACGGTGGCGCTCACCGAGATGATCACGCCCGCGATCAGCAAGACCAGGTTGAGGACCAGTCCAGTGAGGAGAAATGCAATTCCCAGCGCAAGCAGGGCGGGCCAGATGCTCGGCGGTGGCAAGTGGATAGCGTCGTGGGTTTCGGCGTGCGACGCCTGCTCCGGTTCTGTCATGCGCCGAAGTTGTTGTAGATCAGCGCCCAGGCGAAGGCCAGGCCGAACATGATCAGGGCGGTCACGAACAGCAGCATCCCGAGACGAACGTTCTTGCGCGCTTCTTCTCTATGCATCAAAGACCACCGGAAACTATAGCCTCCCGATCATCCGATCGGCCACCATCACGGCGAAGAGCAGCCCGAGGTAGGCGATCGAGTAGTCGAAGAGTAACCGCGACCACCGCTGCCGCTGGTTGCGGAGGTTGACGACCGCGAGCGCGATGAACACGGCCCCCAGGAGGACCGCCCCGGCCAGGTAGAGCAGGCCAAGCGCGCCCGTGACGACGACCACGAGCGTGACGGCGACCAGGACCATCGTGTAAACCAGGATCTGGCGACGCGCAACCGCCTCGCCGCGGACCACCGGCAACATGGGGATCTGGGCCCGTGCGTAATCGCCCTTGAGCCGAAGCGCCAGCGCCCAGAAGTGCGGCGGCGTCCAGAGGAAGATGACGGCGAAGAGATAGATCGCGGTCAGGTCGACGCGGTGCGTGACGGCTGCCCATCCCACCACCGGCGGGACCGCACCGGCGGCGCCACCGATCACGATGTTCTGGACCGTCCAGCGCTTCAACCACAGCGTGTAGACGAAGACGTAAAAGAGCAGGCCGCTGATCGCCAGCGTCGCGGCCAGCACATTGACCCAAAAGGCCAGCAGCAGGAAGGCGGCCAGGCCGAACGCGATGCCGAAGAGCAGGGCGTGACCGGGAGCGATCCGTCCGTCGGGCAACGGACGCCGCCGGGTGCGGAGCATTACCCCATCGAGGTCGCGGTCGATCCAGCAATTGATGGCGCCGGCGCCAGCGGCGGCCAGGGCCCCGCCAAGCAGGGTCAGCAGCACCAGCCCCGTCGATGGCCAACCGCGCTGCGCCATCATCATCCCGCCAAGCGCCGTGACCAGCAGCAGGGGAATGATGCGCGGCTTGGCGAGGCTGACATAGTCGAGCACCACCTCCCGCGCCGCCCGGGGAGGCCGGAGCGCATGGTCATCGACGCCAACCGGCGCGCCGGCGGCGGGCAGCCGGTCGGCGAGCACGGCGAGCACGACGGTGCCGGCCCAGACGGCGCTGGCCAGGGCCAGGTGGAGGCCTCGCAGCGCCGCCGGCAGCTGCAGGGTGACGACCGCGGCGCCGACCGCAACCTGGAAGGCGAGTGCCGCCAGGGTCAGCGCGACCGTGGCGCGCACCGCGCGATCCACGCGGTACCTGTTCAGCAGCGCGAAAAGACTCACGATGATCAGTACTCCGATCGCGGCCGCCAGCCCGCGATGGAGGAGCTGGATCGCGGGGAAGCCATCGAAGGTCAGGCTGAAGCCGCCACCACAGAGCGGCCAGGCAGCGCAGCTAGCGCTCGCGCCACTGCCCACCACCAGGGAGCCGCTGAGGATCAGCACGAAGGTGCCGGCAGCAGCAAAACGGGCTAGGCGAACCGGGGATCGATCCGCCGGAGCAGAGCGCGGAACCATGGCGGCAACTGCGGTCACGCAGACGGCTGCCAGGAGCGCCATCGCGGTCGCGAGGTGGGCCAGCACGATCATCGGCGGCAGTTCGAGGCGGACCGTGATCGCGCCCAGCACCACCTGGACCACGAGCAGGCCGAGAGCGACCATCGCGGGAATCACGATGTCGCGCCGCTTCCGCCAGGCGAGCCAGGCGACCACCGCCGTGAGCACGATCAGGACACTGGCCAGCGAGGCGGTGGTCCGGTGGGAGTACTCGATGATGGCGTGCAGGTCGAGGGGCGGTAGCACGCGGCCGTGACAGAGTGGCCAGTCGGGGCAGCCAAGGCCCGAGCCCGAGACCCGAACGACGCCACCGAGGACGACCAGGGCGTAGGTCACGAGCGCGGTCGCGACGCTCAGCGCCCGAAAGGCTTTCATGGTGGAGTGCTAGCTATGTTCGGCGGCCGCCGTCACGCCGCGGCGCAGGTCGCGAACCGGACGTCCACTGCGAACCGGCGGCACGCTGTCGAAGTTGTAAGCCGGTGGCGGCGACGTCGTCGCCCACTCCAGCGTGTTCCCTTCCCAGGGGTCAGTGGGGGCCCGCCGGCCACCTCGAATGCTGAGCGCGAAATTCGCGATGAAAACGAGGATGGCGAGGGCGATCATGAACGCGCCAAACGTCGCCAGCAGGTTCCATGGTGCCCAATCGGTCCGGTTTGAGTACCACATCGCGATGCGGCGCGGCATGCCTTCGAGCCCCAGGAAGTGCATCGGCATGAAGGTCAGGTTGAAGCCGAGCAGTTGCAGCCAGAACTGGATCTTGCCAAGCGTTTCGTTCAGGTAGCGGCCGGTCATCTTCGGGAACCAGTAATAGAAGGCGGCGAACACGCCGAAGACGCTTCCACCGAAGAGCACGTAGTGGATGTGCGACACCACCCAGTAGGTGGCATGGATCTGGTAATCGACGGCCAGCGACGCCATGAAGACCCCATCCACCCCGCCCATCAAGAACATCAGGACGAAGGCGACGGCAAAGAGCATCGCGGACGTGTACTTGATCGAGCCGCCCCACAGTGTGGCCAGCCAGTTCAGCACCTTCACGCCCGAGGGCACGGCGATCAGGGCGGTGGTTGCCATGAAGAATTCCTGCAGCTGCAGCGGGAGCCCGGTGGTGAACATGTGGTGGGCAAAGACCATGAAGCCAAGCACGCCGATGGCCGCCATGGAGAAGGCCATCGCGCGGTAGCCGAAGATCGGCTTTCGGCTGAACACGGGGATGACCTCCGACACGATCCCGAATGCGGGCAGGATCATGATGTAGACCGCCGGGTGCGAGTAGAACCAGAAGATGAACTGGTATAGCAGCGGATCCGATCCGTGGGTGAAGAAATGGGTCCCGAGCTGGCGGTCCATGAGCACCATGCCCAGCACGCCGGCGAGGAAGGGACTGGCAAGCAGCGTCAGCGCGGCCGTGATTTCCATCGACCAGACGAACAGGGGTAGCCGGAACCAGGTCATGCCGGGAGCCCGCATGTTATGGATCGTCACCAGGAAGTTAATCGAGCCCATGATCGAAGAGATCCCGAGGATGTGCAGCCCGAGGATCCAGAGGTCCTGGCCGATGCCGATCGCGTAGGCCTTCTCGGTCAGCGGCACGTAGCCGGTCCAGCCGGCGGCGGCGGCCCCGGTCTTGGTCAGCAGCCCACTGTACATCGTCAGGCCGCCGAGCGGGATCAGCCAGTAGGAGAGGGCGTTGATGCGCGGAAAGGCCATGTCGCGGGCTCCGATCATCAGCGGCACGAAGTAGTTGCCGAAGCCCGAGAAGACCGGGATGATCCAGAGGAAGATCATGGTCGTCCCGTGGAGGGTCATGATCTCGTTGTAGGTCTGGGGCGCGAGGAAGTGGTTGTTCCCCACGGCGAGCTGGGTTCGCATCAGCAGCGCGAAGAGGCCGCCGACCAGGAAGAAGGCGAACGTCGTGTACAGGTACAGGATGCCGATCTTCTTGTGGTCGACCGTGGTCAGCCACGACATGATGCCGCCGGCGGGGCGGGTCTCGGTCCGCGGCAGGGCGATGCTAGCCATGTGCCTCCTTCATCCTCCGGTCACCGTGATGGTTCCCCGCATGTTGTTCGCTTCGTGGAATTTGCAGACATAGGTGTACGTACCGGCCTTTGTAAATTTGACCTCGAAGGCGTCACCCTGGTTCATGGGATCCGAGCTCGGCAGGCCCTGGTTGTCGAAGACCACGTTGTGGACGAGCGACCCGTTGTTCTTCCACTCGATGACATCACCGACCTTTGCCGTCGTACTGGCCGGATCGAACTTCAAGGCGTCGGTCTCCCCGACATTGACTGTGGCAGGCGCGCCGGTCACCTTCTCGGCCGCCGCGCCAGGTGCGGCTGCGCCGCTCAAGAAAGCCTGGTAATCCGCGTCCGACACGGCGTCCACTTCCAGGAGCATGGAGTAGTGATAGAGCCCGCAGAGCTCATTGCATTGGCCCAGGTATTGGCCTGGCTGGCTAGCCTCGATCCAGCCGCTGTTCTGATAACCGGGCTTGGCGTAGATCTGCCCGCCCAAGCGCGGCACCCAGAAGGAGTGGAGCACGTCTTTGCTCGTGACCTGCAGGCGGACGACCTGGCCCACCGGGATCGTCAGCCTGGTGATACTGGTCTTGCCGTTCGGGTACTTGAATGACCAGGCCCACTGGATGCCCGTCACCTGGATGGTCTGTTGCGGCGGCGGCCCGTTTCGCACGTAATCCATCCGCAGCGTGGTCCGGACGAACAGAAACGACACGATCACCAGCGGGACCGCCGTCCAGAGGATCTCCAGGCGAGGGTTGCCGTGCACCTGGGCCGGCTCGCGATCATCCGTGCGGCGGAAGCGCAGCGCCGCGTAGACGAGGAGGCCACCCACGATGACGAGCACCGCCATCGCGATCCAGAAGACGCTGGTGTAGACGCTGACGATGTCGCAGGCATTCGGGCCGGCACAGTCCAGCGGCGTGACACTGACCGCAGGCACGCCCACGAGTGTAGCGACCAGCGGCGTCATCATCGGTGAAACAGCCACCAGCGGCCGCCGGGTTGCCGCTCGCCGTTCCGCTCCTGCGCCGTCCGGCGGGCGTCGTGCATGGCGTCGTACCAGAAGGTCAGCGCCAGCAGGAAGGTGCTGATGAAGATCAGCAGCGACACCATCTCCGCCAGCAGTGACAGCAGCACCATCGCGCTGCCGCGCGGCCTCCAGAACGCCAGGAGCTCAGCGGTCGCGCCCGGGATGTTCAGCGTCACCAGGAAGAGCAGGACCACACCGAAGAGGAAGATGACCGCCTTTTTCGGTTGACGGTTGTACAACTGGCCCAGCCCAGGCACGATCGACAGCCAGGTCGCCAGCCGGACACTCGCGCGGCGCCGAGGCGGGCGCACGACCGGGGTAGGATGCAGCTCGACCACGGGGGCTGGGACAGCTACCGCTGGAACATCCGGTAGCAGTAGAAGGCCACCAGCAGAAGCGTGCACACGGCCCAGACCAGGACGAAGAAGAAATCGCCGGCTCCCGGGTCGCGCGCGAGGTTGAGCAAATGGACGAGCGCCGGGACCATCAGCCGCCCGCCTTGTGCGCCTTGGTGACGTCGAGCAGGTTCTCCGCCACGATCACGAGCGCGGTCAACCCCACGATCACGGCGAAGGCGAAGACGGTCCCGATCAAGTTCTTGAGCTGTTGGCGTCTCATCGGGGTCCCCGGAGAGTCGCAGATTCGACGGGGTGATTCATGGCTGACTCGTGTATTGCTGCCACATTCGGATCCAGTGCACCAGCAGGTTGATGTTGTCGTTGATCGGCTGCGGGAGCAGTTTGTTGGCGCCCCACGCCGGCATGATCGTGCCCTTGTGTTCCTCGCCCGTGTTGCCCAGGTAGATGCAGCGGTAGTAATAATCGTCGTTGAAGAAGCCCAGCCGGTTCTGGTCGTTCAAGGGCGGACCCTTACCGCCCTCACCCGTGGCTCCGTGACACTGCGCGCAGTTGTTCTCATACAGCTGCGGCGCCCTGTCGAAGGTCCCAAATGGGTTGGCGACCAGATTCTGGTGGGCGCCCGCCTGGTCGGTCGCCTGGCGGTTGCCGTTGTGGCAGATGATGCAGCCGCTCTCGTCGATGCCCAACCCTTTGTAGGCGTTCGGGATGAAGCCGGTGAGCTGCGCGACAACGGGTTTGTTCGTCGACGGGTCGTTCACCACCTTGCCGTTGGCGTCGAGCACGTAGTAGGGCTGGGCGCGTGGGTCGAGGCAACGGGTGGCGGGGGCCGCCGCCGCGGAAGGCGATGCCGCCGGTGACGCCGCCGGTGACGCCGCCGGACCGGGTGAAGCGGCGGTGGCCGGCGCCGCCGATGACGATGGTGCGGCCGACGCTGACGGCTTCGGTGAGGCGCTCGGCGAGGGACTGGCAGCGGCCGTGGCCGGGCGGCAGATCAGGGTCTCCTGGCCGTACTTCGCGAAGACCGCGTCCGTGATCACCGATGGATGGTTGGGACCGAGTCGCCCGGCCGCCTGTTGCGGCCCGATCTTTGCGATGTCGGGGACGTGGCAGGTGATGCAGCGCTCCACCATGAACTGGCCGTTGACCTGGACCTTGGGAAAGAGCTGCTGGACCTGGATGGGAAAGTCCTGCCCGTACTGTGATGCGTACTTCTCCTGGATCGGCGCCCACGGCCGGCTCAGGTCCTGGTAGAAGGCAAAGCCGAGCAACAGCAGAAAGGCCACGCTCACCGCCAGGAAGGCGCGCCCTAGCACGGCTTTCCTCCGCAGGTCTGGGGATTGCCCAGCACCCAGCCCCAGTCCCAGACGAACTCATGGCCGCGGAAGAAGGTGCCGATGATGACGAGTGCGACCACGATCGCGGTGTAGAGCGCAAAGAGGATGATGGCGACTTTCCGCTCCGACGGCCGCCGGCTCGGGTTGCGATCCAGAAACGGCACCAGGATCATGAGCACGATCACGAAAGTCGGAAAGGCGACGCCCGCCATCAGCGGCGGGAAACGCGAGAGCAGCTCCTGCAGCCCGAGGAAGTACCAGGGCGCCTTCGACGGGTTGGGCGTCATGCCCGGGTTCGCCTTGCCCAGCAAGGGCGCCTGCAACCAGATCGAGACCAGGATCAAAAAGACGGTCATGGCGACCGCGGCGATGAACTCCTTGAAGACGAACTCGGGGAAGGACACGACCATCTCGTCCTCGCTGTCGTCGCGAACGGTCGACGGAGCTTCCTGGCGGCGGCGCTGTTCCACCCGGTCGCGGGCCGCGATACGGTCGCGTGTTTCGGTGGCCATGCCTAACTACAGGCCCCCGCTGAAGCCATCTTTTCGGACTCGCCAGAAGTGGACGACCATCAGGAGGAACGCCGCCAGCGGTAAGCCCACGACATGCAGCACATAGAAGCGCAGCAGCGCATTGTCACCGACCACCCGCCCACCAATCAGCAGGTAGCGGGTATAGGGCCCCGCGATGGGGGCGTACTTCGCCATGTTGGTCCCCACCGTCACCGCCCAGATGGAGAGTTGGTCCCAGGGCAGCAGGTAGCCGGTGAAGCTGAGCAGCAGCGTGATCAGCAGCAGCAGGGTGCCGACGCCCCAGTTGAACTCGCGCGGCTTCTTGTAGGACCCCGTCAAGAAGACGCGCGCCATGTGCAGCCAGACTGTGATCACCATCGCGTGCGCCGCCCAGCGGTGCATGTTGCGGATGACGCCGCCGAAGGTGACGACGAATTGCAGATCACGCATGTCCTGGTAGGCGTGACTGGTCGAAGGCACGTAATAGAACATCAGGAAGAGCCCGGTGACGGTCAACACGATGAAGAGGAAGAAGGACAGTCCGCCGAGGCAGAGGGTGTACGACATCCGGATCCAGGAGCGTCGCACCCGAACCGGGTGGATGTGAAGGAAAAAGTTCGTGAGCGCTGTGCGGGCCGCGATCTTGTCGGTGAGCGGAAGGCCGTGACGGAAGACCGAGCCGACCATCTGCCCGATGACGGCGAACATCTCATCCAGCGCCGCACGGATAACGGTCATGAACCCTCCTGGTTAGCCGATCAGACTTTCAGGCGGAACGCGCGATCCACGATGACGGAGCGGTCGATCAAGAGTTTCCCATCCGGGGCCACCTCGAGGTGGACCCGGTCCATCGGCCGGGGCGCCGGCCCGAAGAAGTTGATCGCGTCGCGGAAGTAGCGGCTGCCATGGCAGGGGCACTTGAAGCCGGGGAGCGCCGGGCTGGCCTTGGTCGCCTGCTGCCCGGTATCGGGATCCTTGGAAATCGAGGTGCCGGCGTCGACCAGGTCGCTGGTGACGTCCTGGAAGTAGCGGGGCGTGCAGCCCAGGTGGGTGCAGATCAAGCTGATCGCGTAGAACCCATTGGGATCGTGGTTGATGACGACGCGCTTGTCGATGAGGACCGTGGTCGACCCGACCCCGTAGGTGCCGGGTGCGTCCGCCTTGAAGGCCGGCGGGTCCTCGTAGGTTGCGTTCGGGTAGACAAACTTGAGGCTCTGGTAGAGAGCGATCGCCGACGCGGCGGTGAAACCGACCCAGCCGGCGATGGCGAGAAAGCTCCGCCGCGACATCTCGCGGCTGTCCTCCATGAGACGTTTGAAGGAGGCAGACATCACACGAAGGGGTTATGGGCTGGTGGCGTAAGGATCGTCGCGAAGATGATCGTCGACGCCATGATGATGATGAAGAGCACGGCGACGAGCAGGCAGCCGAAATCCGCCTTGAGCGCCGCCAGCACGCCGTGCACGCAGTCGAGAATAGCAAAGCGAGCCGAAGCAAAACATCGGGTCTTGGCCCTAGGCCGTCAGCGCCTTCCGTTTGCGAACGTACTCGTTGACCAGGGACACCAGCGTGGCATGGCTCCAGGTCAGCGGTGAGACCGAGATGGGCGCCTTGGTGTAGGGGTCGAGCTGCTCGGAGAGCACCCCGCTGGGCAAGGCGGCCTGCGCAACCCATTCCAGGATCTCGTGCGCCTTCTTGAGGTCGTCCGGCGAGCGCGCCTGGCTCACCAGCCACTGCCCATACCACATCGTGCAGATGAACCAGGGGTTGCCGGGGACATTGCCGATGTCCTGGCTCACCTGGTAGTACCAGTCGTTTTCATAGCGGGCGATGCCGCCAACCGCAGTCTTGCACCAGAGCCGTTCGTAGACCGCCTTCATGGTGCTGACGATCTGCGGATCGTCGGCGGCGAACATGCCGAAGTACCAGAGCCCGTAGACGCTGGAGTCGATCGTCAGGTCGCGCGCCGTCGTCCCATCGGGCTTGACGTAGATGCGGCGGATGAAGCGGTTCAGCTCCGGATCGAAGAGGAAGCGCAGTGTGCCCTGCCGGATGCCGTCCGCCACGCCCCGGTAGCGGTCAGCCAGGGTCATCTCGCCGTAGAGCGCGGCGAAGTTGGCGGCGGCCCGCAAGCCGACCCAGACGGCAGCTACCGTGAAACTCATCACGCCGCGCCGCTCCTCCCAGAGGTCATAGCTGGGCTGTGGCAGCCCGGTGAGCGGGTCGATGTAGCTGGCCAGGAAATCGCCGACCAGGATGATCAGGGGCCGGTAGTACGCCTTGAAGAACTCGAAGTCCTTATGACGGTCGTAGTGCTGCCAGAGGGCGAACAGGACCAGGCCGGTCTCGTCCTCCTGGATCGGGTATTGCGGCTTTCCGGTGGCATCGACCCAGGGGTGCCAGCTGCTTCCTGGGTCACCGGCCGGCGTGTACTTGTGCCGGAAGTAGCCCTCCTTGGTGACAATGCGAGCGCAGAGCTCGAAGAACCGCCGGGGAACGTCGACGTAACCGGCCTGGTCCATGGCGTAGACCGCCAGCGCGGCGTCCCGCGGCCACATGTAGCTATAGGTATCGCGCGCGAACTTGACGACGTCGGCGTCGTTGGCGGCGAGCACGGCGCCTCCGCTGTCGATCTGGGTGCGGACCACCAGCAAGCATCGGCGAAAGAGGGCAGCGACCTGGGGCGAGAGGTCCGCGAACTCTCGCTCCTCCTTGTTGACCCACGCGGTCCAGTACGAGCGCGTGCGCACGAGGAAGGCTTCTGGTCCGCGCAGGGTGACGACGTCCGCGACCGCCTGCATCTCGGCAAAGTTGCGCGCGGCGATCAGCCACTGGTAGGCGGTGCCCTCCTGCCCCTGGGCGATGCGGCCGAGGTTGAGCGCGAGCGTCATGTCGACCGAGCCTTGCTCGATGGGGTTGTTCCCAAGCTCCCCATCTTCGGCGTCCCGCCAGGTCCCCTGCGCGCCGCCGACGTCTTTCTTACCGCAGGCGTACCCATCAAGCCCGATGCGATCGCCGACCTGGCCGCAGGCGGCGAAGCAACGCTGACCCTTATAGGCGACCAGCCCTTTGACGGCCGGGTAGTACATCACGGTGTCGCCGACCTCCGTGCCGTAGATGTGCCAGTCGTAGTGGAAGAAGAGGCGAACTTCCCGCTCGGAGCCCTCGTTCAAGACCTTGACCCGTCGAAGGAACATGTCGCGGCCGAGGTCGACCGTGTCGTTGAAGGTCAGCGTGACCGTGAGATCCGGATGACGAAGGGTGACGTTCGTAACCAGCGTGTCGGGGAGATAGACGAGGTTGCGCGACCAGGCCGGGTCATCGAGCCAGCTGAACCGACCATCCACCCAGATCCCGAAGCGGCAGGGCTCGCCGCTGGTGTGGTTCTCCTGGCCGACACGCGGGTAATAGATGTCGCGCAGCTGGTAATTGCGATCGAAGTTGACCAGCAGGGACCCGTTGCCAATCGGCAGGTCGCGCACGTCGGCCATTATGGGGTCCCGGTCTCCCGCTTGGGAGATCGAAGGATCCGTTGTTACGATGTCGATGATGGCGAGCGCGGTGAAAACCGACGTCCTGGCGGTCCGGTCGGGCAAGCGCGCTGATGCGATCAACATCACCGATCGGGTGCAACAGGTGGTCCGCGAGAGCGGCATCGAGACCGGTCTCTGCCAGGTGTACGTGCCGCACACCACGGCGGGGGTCTTCATCAACGAGAACGCGGATCCAGACGCCTTGTCCGACATCCTTCAGAGGCTCGAGGCGCTCGTCCCCTGGGAGAACGGCTACCGCCACGCCGAGGGGAACGCCGCGGCGCACATCAAAGCCACCCTGGTGGGCAGCTCGCAATCCGTGCCGGTGCGCCAGGGGCGCCTGGCGCTCGGACGCTGGCAGGGGATCTTCTTCGCCGACTTCGACGGGCCGCGCGAACGACACTTCCAGGTCACCGTCCTGGCATGAAAAAGCCGCCCGCAGGCGGCCTTTTCGGTTCGGGGCCGAACCTATTTCTTCGCGGAAGCGACGCCGAGCTGCGCCTGTTCGCCGTTGCCGCTCGCTGACCCACCCGAAATCGGGATCTTCACCGACTTCGGCTTTGTCGGCTGCGCTCTGGGCACGGTCAGGATCAGCATGCCGTTCACGAACTGCGCCCTCGCCTGCTCCCCGACGGTGTCGTCGGGAAGCGTGACCTGGCGGCTGAACTTGCCGGCGTAGTTCTCGCGTAGCCAGTACTCCTCGGGCGGCGTATCGGCCGGCGGCTTGATCTCGCCCTTGATGGTGATCTGGCCGCCGTCGAACGTAACCTCCACCGCGCTGGGGTCGACCCCGGGCACGGCGGCCCGGATCACCCACGCTTTGTCGGTCTGGTAGATGTCCAGGGGTAGGTACCCCTCACCGACCGCCCCGACCGACCGCGACGATCCGGGAACGCCGAAGGTATCGCCGAAGAGGCGATCCATGGCGTTATGGAGAGACATCAGGTCACTGATTGGTGACCAACGAATCACGCTGCTCATGACATGACCTCCTTCAGATTTACTTTTTCGGTCGCCGATATACCCCGGGCCCGGCGGCTTTTAAACGCCGGAGCGGAGCCCGAAACGTCCTGTTGACGCTCAGTGAAAAGGCGTAACCAGTCTGCAGATGCCGGTATATACTGGTCAGCCAGATTCTTTAGCCGGGAGAGGCATGCTTACCAGCATCAAGTCGGTCGGCAGCTATGTTCCGTCCGGCATCCTGACCAACGCTGACCTCGAGAAGATGGTCGAGACATCCGATACGTGGATCCGCGAGCGGACCGGTATCCACGAGCGACGGATCGCGGCCGTCAACGAGACGGCCACCGACCTGGCCGCGGAAGCCGCCCGGGACGCGCTGCGCGTAGCCGGCTTGCGCCCGCAGGACACCGACCTCATCGTGTGCAGCACGTCGACGCCCGACTCGATGTTCCCGTCGGTCGCGTCTCGCGTTCAGGAACGGCTGGGTGCGCACGGACCCGCGTTCGATGTGCAGGCGGCCTGCACCGGTTTCCTTTACGCGATGAGCATTGCCGACCGCTTCGTGAGTGGGGGTGAGTCCAAACAGGCGATCGTGATCGGCAGCGAGACGCTCACGAAGATCCTCAACTTCAAAGATCGCGGCACCTGCGTCGTCTTCGGTGACGGCGCGGGCGCTGTCGTGTTGGGGCCGAGCAGCAACGGCGCCGGCATCAAGTCATCGGTATTGGGATCGGACGGTTCCGGCGGCGACCTTATCTATGTCGCGCCCGGTGCCGACGGCCCGGAAGGCCGCGGCCGTCCCGAAATCCGCATGGACGGTCGCAAAGTCTTCCGCTTCGCCACCGAAATCCTCGCCCAGGCCACCCTCCAGGCGCTGGAGAAGGCCAACGTCCCCCTCGAGGACGTCAAGCTGATCGTCCCGCACCAGGCCAATGCCCGCATCATCGAGGCCGCCGGCAAGCGGCTGGGCGTGGGTGCCGACGTCATGGTCAACGAGATCGCCAACTACGGCAACACCTCGACCGCGTCGATTCCCCTCGCGCTCAAGGATGCGCTGGCCGCCGGCCGGCTCAAATCCGGCGACCATCTCGTCCTTGTCGGGTTCGGCGCCGGGCTGACCTGGGGTGCTTGCGTCATCAAGTGGGAAGGCGCGCCCGTTAGGGCCGCGGCTTAACCCATGTTTCGTCCCAAAACGCGGTACGTCGCTCTGCCGTCGCCGCGCGCCGGCGTCGGCGAGGAGGTCGATCGGCTTACCTGCCCCAAGTGCGATACCTCGCTCGAGCCGGCCCGGCTGACCGCGGCTCTGGGTGTGTGCTATCGCTGCGGCTACCACTTCCGGCTGCGCGCTCCCGAGCGCGTGTCGATGCTGGTCGAGCCGGGTTCCTTCCGGGAAGAGGACCAGGCCATCGTGGCGAAGGACGTCCTCGGCTTCAAAGACTCGCAGCCCTACACCAAGCGGATCGAACAGAGCCGCGCCGCCACCGGTGCCAACGAGGCAGTCATCTGGGGCGAGGCCCTGCTCGCGGGCCATCGCCTCGTCATCGTCTGCCTCGACTTCGCCTTCATGGGCGGCAGCATGGGCGCGGCCACGGGTGAAAAGATCACGAACGGCATCGAGCGCGCCCTCAAAAGCCGTCTGCCGCTGCTCATCATCTCCGCCTCGGGGGGCGCCCGTATGCAAGAGGGCATGCTCTCCCTGATGCAGCTGGCGAAGACGTCGGCCGCCCTCGGTCGGCTCGCGGCGGCCGGCGTTCCCTACATCTCGCTGTTGACCGATCCGACGATGGGCGGAGTGACGGCTAGCTTCGCCTCCCTGGGCGACCTGATCATCGCCGAACCGGGCGCCATGATCGGCTTTGCCGGCGCGCGGGTCATTCAGCAGGCGACCTACGAAACACTTCCCGAGGGATTCCAGACGGCGGAGTTCCTCTGGCAGCACGGCATGATCGATCTCGTGGTGCCGCGCCCCGAGCTGCCGGCCGTGTTGCGCCAATTGCTCGATCTCTACGCGAGGAACGGCGTGGCCGGCGACTTCGAGCTGCAGCGCCAGGCGAAGACGCCCGCGCCCGCGTCCGTTACCCCCCGGTGAGCGACAACGGATCGGTCGCGGCCGCCACCTGGGAGCAGGTCGAGCTCGCCCGGCATCCGGACCGGCCCTACGCGCTCGACTACATCCACGCGATCTTCAGTGATTTCTTCGAGCTGCACGGTGATCGCGTCTTCGGCGACGACCACGCGATCATCGGCGGGCCGGCCGCCCTCGACAAGCAGACGGTCATGGTGATTGCGCAGCAGAAAGGACGCACCACGGCGGAACGGGCCATGCGCAATTTCGGCATGGCCAACCCCGAGGGCTACCGCAAGGCCCTCCGCCTGATCCGGCAGGCGGAACGCTTCCAGTTTCCAATCGTGGCGTTCGTCGATACCTCGGGGGCCTTCCCCGGCGCCGGGGCTGAGGAACGAGGCATTGCCTGGGCGATCGCGGACAACCTCGTAGCGCTTGCCCAGGCGCGCGTTCCGATCGTGACGCTGGTGATCGGCGAGGGCGGCAGCGGCGGGGCGCTCGGCATCGGGGTGGGCGACCGCCTGCTGATGATGGAGCACTCCATCTACAGCGTGGCCATGCCGGAGGCCTGCGCCTCGATCCTCTGGCGCGATATCGCCCGCAAGGTCGAAGCGGCCGACGCGCTCAAGCTGACCGCCGCCGATTTGAAAGGGCTCGGACTGGCGGATGAGATCGTGCCCGAGCCGCCGGGCGGCGCCCACAACGACTACGGCGTGGCGACCGACGCGGCCGGCGCGGCGTTGCGACGCCATCTCGGTGCGCTCGAGGCGATCGCCATCGACCGCCTGGTCGAGGAGCGCTACCAGCGATATCGGAAGATCGGCGCCTAATATCTGAACCACTGCCGTGGCCACGGAAGCGGTGACCCAAGCGCCGACCCGCCGACGCGAGCGGCTCGACCCATCCGTTTTTCGGTTGCCGGTCGAGCGGATCCGCGAAGGCTATTACAGCGACGTCTACTTCAACCGAACCGTCGACGTCCTCGACGCGGACAACCGCCACCCGCACGTCCTGATGCAGGTCTTCCAGAAGAACCGGGCGGTCGTGGGCGGCATGGATGAGGCGATCGCCATCGTCAAGCTGTGTTCCGAAGACTTCTCGCAACTCCGGGTCCACGCGCTCTACGACGGCGACGAGGCGGCCCCCTGGGAGACGACGATGACGATCGAGGGCGACTACTCACTGTTCGCCCGGCTGGAGACCGTCTACCTCGGTGTCCTCTCGCGCCGGACCAAGGTCGCGACCAACGTGCGGCGTGTCGTGGAGGCGGCCAACGGCAAACAGATCATGTTCTTCCCGGCTCGTCACGACCACCACCTGGTGCAAACGGGCGACGGCTACGCGGCCCACGTCTCGGGGGCGATCGGCGTCTCCACCGACGCGCAGGCATCCTGGTGGGGTGGCCGGGGCATTGGAACGGTGCCACACGGATTGATCGCCGCCTACAACGGGGACACCGTGCTGGCTGCGCGCAAATATGCCGAATACATGGAGCCGACGGCGAACCTGGTGGTCCTCGTCGATTGGGAGAACGATTGCGTGCGGACCTCGCTCGAGGTCGCGCGGGCGCTCAAGGACCGGCTCTGGGGCGTGCGCCTCGACACCTCGGAGACGATGGTCGACGTCAGCGTCCAGAACCTGATGGGTGACTTCGACCCGCGCGGCGTCAACCCGCAACTCTGCCACCTGGTTCGGCAGGCCCTCGACCGCGAGGGCTTCGAGCACGTCAAGATCGTCGCCAGTGGCGGCTTCAACGTCGATAAGATCGAGCGCTTCGAGCGGGAGCGGGTTCCCGTCGACGCCTACGGGGTCGGCAGCGCCTTCTTCCAGGGCACCTATGACTTCACCGCGGACGTCGTCATGGTCGAGGGCCGGCCCAATGCCAAAGCCGGGAGGCGGTACCGCCCGAACCCGCGTCTTGAGCCGGTGACCTGACCATGCCGAACGTGACCATCGTGGTCGACGTGCTCAACGGCTTCTGCAAGCAGGGGAACCTCGCCTCTCCCCGCTGCGACGCGGCCATCCCAAAGATTCGCGAGGCCATCGAAGAGCGCCGGCGGGCGGGCGACCAGCTCATCTTCCTGGCGGACACGCACGACGTAAACGACCGGGAGTTCGAAGTCTTTCCCGTGCACTGCGTGCGTGGGACGGTCGAGTCCGAGGTGGTTCCCGAGCTCCAGCCCCTGCTCAAGGAGGCGACGCTGATCCGCAAGCGCCGCTACTCCGGTTTCTTCGAGACCGACCTCGAGGCGCGGCTGCGCGCCGCGCAACCTGAACAGGTCACCGTCGTCGGGGTGTGCACCGACATCTGTGTGCTGCACACCGTCGCCGACCTGCGCAACCGCGACTACCGGGTGGTGGTCCCGGCCTCGGCCGTGGAGACGTTCGACGGCCCCGGGCACCCTGGCGACGAGGTGCAGCGCTGGGCGCTCGCCCATCTCAGGGGGGTCCTGGGCGCACGCATTATCAGTTCCTGAGCCTCTTAGTATAATATAACCCGTCAATCCTACTGGTTCGTTCTGCCCGGATTGCGGCAACGCGCTCAAGCCCGACAGCCGGTTCTGCTCGGGTTGCGGTCGGGCCGTCACACCCAGGAGGCGCGTGCGCTTCCGACCCTGGATGCTAGCGCCGGCTGTCTTGCTCGCCATCCTCCTCGTCCTTCTTCCGGGCCTGCTCTACGTGTGGGCCGGCCTGCCCTCCACCTCCAATCTCAGCACCGCGCGCCTGCCCCTCTCGACCCGCATCTACGACCGGACCGGGACGGTCCTGCTGGCGGAGATCCACCAGGGCTCGGAGCGGCGCCACATCGTACCGCTGAAGCAGGTCGCGCCGGCGATGCAGCAGGCGACCATCGCTGTCGAGGACCGCAGCTTTTACCAGCACGGCGGTCTGAACCTGCTGCGCACGGGCCAGGCCGGCCTCGACGACCTGCTCCACTTTCGCTTCAACCAGGGCGGCAGCACGATCACCCAGCAGCTCGTCAAGAACATCTACCTCTCGGAAGACCGCTCCGTGCTGCGCAAGCTGGACGAGGCGATCCTCGCGGTCGAGATCGAGCATCAGTACTCGAAGGCCCAAATCCTCGAGGCGTATCTGAATCGGATCTATTACGGCAATCGGTCGTATGGTGTGGAGGCGGCGGCGCTGGCCTACTTCGGCAAGCCCGCCAGCCAGCTGTCGTTGGCTGAGGCCAGCTTCCTCGCCGGCCTGCCACAGGCGCCGACCGAACTCGATCCCATCACCAACTTCAATGGGGCCAAGGCACGGCAGCGCGTAGTGCTGGACGCGATGGTGCGCAACCACGCGATCACGCCGTCCCAGGCGGATGCCGCCTACGCGCAAAAGCTGAGTCCGCAGAAGGCCTCGACGGCGGACGACGTCAAGGCGCCTGGCTTCGTCCACTGGGTCGCCGCGCAGTTGGAGAAGACCTACGGTGGGGAGCTGGTCAAGAACGGCGGATTGACCGTCATCACGTCGCTCGACTGGAACCTGCAGTCGATCGCCGAGCGTCAGGTGCGGGAGAAAGTCATGGCCTTGCAGGCCCAGCACGTTACCGACGGCGCGCTGGTCGCCCTCGACCCGAAGACCGGTGCGGTGCTGGCGATGGTCGGGTCAGCTGGCCCGGACGTGCCGGGCGGGCAGTACAACATGGCGATCACCCCGCGCCAGCCGGGCTCGGCCTTCAAGATCTTCACCTACACCGCCGCCGTCGAGTCGCAGAAGTTCACGATGGGCTCCTGGGTGCTGGACGAGCCAATCAACGTCCGGATGCCGGACGGCAGCAGCTACACGCCGCACAACTACGACGGCTGGTATCACGGCTGGCAGCCCCTGCCCTTCGCCCTAGGCAACTCCTTCAACATTCCGGCTGTCAAAGTCGAACTGGGCACGGGCACCGATCGGGTCGTCGACGTCGCCCGCCGCATGGGCCTGGCGACGCTCAATCAGCCGGCCAGCAGCTACCAGCCGAGCCTGACGCTGGGCGGTTACGAAGTGCCACTGATCGAGATGGCCGCCGGCGCCAGCACGCTGGCCGCGCAGGGCACCTACGAGCACCCGCAGCCGATCCTGAAGATCGTGGCACACGACGGCAGTACCCTCTACCGTTTTGATCCAAGCAACAACGGCAAGCCGGCGCTCAGCCCGCAGGTCAGCTTCATCATGTCGCAGATGCTGTCCGATGACCGCAACCGGTCGCTCGCGTTCGGTAGGAACAGCGATCTCGTGATTCCCGGACATCACGTCGCCGCCAAGACGGGGACGACGAACGACTTCCGCGACAACCTGACCGTCGGCTTCACGCCCGATCTGGCGGTCGCCGTCTGGGTGGGGAACGCGGATCACACGCCGATGCGCAACGTTAGTGGCATCGTCGGTGCGGCGCCCATCTTCCACGGCTTCATGACCGAAGCGCTCAACGGCCGACCCGACAGCTCGTTTGCCGTGCCCGATGGACTGCACGCCGTGAACGTGAACGGCTATACCGCGTACTTACTGCCGGGAACTGAGCCGGTGGCGCAGTCGCAGCAACCGCCGCCGGCCCCACCCGGCTGTGACGAGGATTGCGGCGCGGGTGGGGGCGGTGGCCAGGGGCAGGGCCGGCACAAAAAGCACGGTTAGCTCTGTTCGCGCTTCGGGCCAGGTCCTGAGGAGGGCGGCGTCGCGCCGGCGCTCTTCATCGATTCGATCTGCCGCTTGAGCTCGGCCACCTGCCGTTCCAGGCTGGCGACTTGATCGCGGGTCGCCACGGGCATCGATGACCGCATGCCTTCGGAGACACGGCGGCCAAGATCCTCGCCGCGGCGTCGGGTGGTGGACGCGAACTCCTCGAACCGCCGGCGGCCTTCCTCGCGGCTGATCTGCCCCTGGTGAAACCAGGTGTCGACCAGGCGGTCGCCCTGCTCGAATGCCCAGCTGGCTGCGCCCAGCATGATGGTGAAGCCGTCGCGGATCGCCTCGCGGACGCGTTCGGTGCCTTCGGAATGCGGATGCTCTTCTGCCATGCGCTAAGTTTAGGGCGACCGATGCCCATTTACGAGTATCGCTGCGCCGACTGCGGTAAGCGGCCCTCCATCTTCTTCAAGAGCTTGACAGCAGTCGAGGAATCGCCGGCCTGTCCCCTCTGCGGTGGCCACCGCCTCACCCGCCTGATCTCGCGGACCGCACAGGTCCTCTCCGAGGACAGCCGGCTGGACCGAATGAGCGATAGCGACCTCGGCGACGTCGACGAGAACGACCCCAGGAGCATGGCGCGCTGGGCGAAGAAGATGGGACAGCAGATGGGTGGGGACGAGCTGGGCGAGGATTTCGACCAGGCTGTCGGTGAGATGGAAGAGGGGGGCTCCAATGGTGCGGGCGAGATGGACGACGACGAGCTGTGACCGCCCGGATCGCGCGCGTGCACGGCCGGGAGATTCTCGACTCGCGGGGTAACCCGACGGTCGAGGTCGATCTGGTGCTGGAGTCGGGGGAGCGTGGTCGCGCGGCCGTTCCGTCGGGAGCATCCACCGGGGCACACGAGGCCGTCGAGTTGCGCGACGGTGACAAGCGCCGCTACGGCGGCAAGGGTGTCCTCAACGCCGTACGCCATGTCAATGAAGAGATCGCGGCGGCGCTGCGCGGCACGGACGCGAGCGATCAGCGCGGCGTTGACGAGCGGCTCATCAACCTCGACGGGACGGCGAACAAATCGCAGCTCGGCGCCAATGCCGTGCTGGGCGCGTCGCTGGCGGCCGCGCGAGCCGCCGCGCTGGCGGCGGGCCAGCCGCTCTATCGCTACCTCGCGGCCGGCCGCGAACTGATGATGCCGGTTCCGATGATGAACATCCTCAACGGGGGCCGGCACGCGCAGACGAAGGTCGACTTCCAGGAATTCATGGTGGTGCCGGCCGGTGCCCCGACCTTTTCCGAGGGCCTCCGCTGGGGAACCGAGGCCTTCCACGCCCTCAAGGACATCCTTCACGAACGCGGCCTGAGCACCGGACAGGGCGACGAGGGCGGGTTCGCCCCCGAGCTCGAGGCCAACGAGGACGCCATGCGGCTGCTGGTGGAGGCCATTGAGCGCAGTGGGCACCAGCCCGGCCGGGATCTCTTCATCGCCCTCGATCCCGCGGCGTCCGAGTTCTACCGCGGCGGCCGCTATCAGCTCGCAGGCGAGGGGCGCAGCCTTCAGCCGGGTGAGCTGATCGACCGCTGGGCGAGCTGGATCGATCATTACCCGGTGATCTCCATCGAGGACGGCCTCGCCGAGGACGATTGGGACGGATGGCGGTTGCTGACGAGCCGGTTGGGCAAGCGCGTGCAACTCGTCGGCGACGATATCTTCGTCACCAACGTCGTGCGCCTTCGCCGCGGCATCGAAACCGGTGTCGCCAACAGCATCCTGATCAAGGTCAACCAGATCGGCACGCTGACCGAGACGCTGGAAACCATCGCCACCGCGCGCGGGGCCGGCTACTCCACCGTGATCTCGCATCGATCGGGCGAGACCGAGGACACCTTCATCGCCGACCTGGCCGTCGCCACCGGAGCCGGCCAGATCAAAACCGGGGCGCCCTCACGGTCGGAACGAGTCGCGAAGTACAATCGGCTCCTGCGGATAGAGGAAGAGGTGGGCCAGACCGCACCGTACCCGAGGCGCGCGGCGTTCGCCGGTGTCTAGACGCCCTCCGCGGGGATTCTTCGAGGGCGGCGAGTCGCCCTTCGGCCGCCTGCCCACCGAGCCCAGCTTCCCCACCATCCGCGTCTCCCGTCGGGGCGTCATCTGGATCGTCGTCATTGCGGTCCTGCTCCTGCTCCTCTTCCTTCTGAAGCCGTTCGCGACCTTCTATACCGACTATCTCTGGTTCCAGGCGCTTGGCTTTGGCGGCGTGTTCGGGACGCGCTTTTCCGCCCAGATCTGGTCCTTCTTCCTCTTCGCCATTGTCTTCTGGGTGATCGGT
>VBFR01000192.1 GCA_005889345.1 Chloroflexota bacterium | reverse complement strand
GCGCTGGCTCAGGTAGACGTTTTCGGCAAGAAGGAAGGCGCGCACGCCGTCGATCGTGATCAGCCGGTCCGAGAGCGGATGCTCCGGGACCTCTTCCCGGCTGCGCATCTTGCCGCCGGCATCGAGTAGGCCGACCAGGCGGAGCTGGGCAACCGTGTCGACGAGGCCCGAGCCGCAGATGCCCTTGGGCGGGATGTCGCCCCCAATGACCTGGAGCTCAACATGGTCGGTCAGGGTCACGCCCTCGATGGCGCCGTCGGTCGCCCGCATGCCGCAGCGGATCTGGCTGCCCTCAAACGCGGGGCCCGCCGGCGCGGCGGTGCACAGGACGCGTTTGACCGAGCCGAGGACGATCTCGCCGTTGGTTCCGACGTCGACGAAGACCCGCAGCTTATCCTCGCGGGCGAGGCCGGTCGCCACGACGCCGGCGACGATGTCGGCGCCGACGTAGGCCCCAATGACGGGGAGCGTCTGCACATAGCCACCCGGGTGGATGTCGAGGCCGACCTCGCGGGCCGGAAGGTAGAGCGGTTCCCGAAACGCGGGAGTGAAGGGCATCATCGAGATCGGCGTCGCGTCGATGCCAAGCAGCAGGTGCAGCATCGTGGCGTTGCCCACGACGACGGTCTCGTAGACTCGCTCGCGCGCAACCCCGGCCGATTCGTACAGCTCGTGGAGGACGCCGTTCATGGTGCCTTGGATCGCTTCGCGCAGCTCCGCCTTCGCCTCATCGCCCTGCATGCCGTGACTGATCCGGGAGATGACGTCGGCCCCGAAGGGCGCCTGGCCGTTGAGCGTCGAGCGGACCGCCTCGGCCATGCCGGTGCGCAGGTTCATCAGCGTGCCGACGACGGTTGTCGTGCCCAGGTCGAAGGCGACACCATAACTCTCCTCGCGCGTGTCGCCCCCCTCGACCGCGATCAGCTGGTCGCCGCCCAGCACGGCGGTCACCTTGAACTCGGCTCCGCGCAGCAGTCCCGGGAGCGTTCGCAAGACGCGCAGGTCGGCCTTCATGTCGAAGCCCTCGGCGGTGAGGGCATCGCGGAGCCGTTCGACATCGCTGCGCTGGTCCTCGAGATCGGGCTCGGTGAGCTCCACGTACACCTTCCGCACGTTGGGGTCGAGCAGCACCAGCCGGTTGACACCCATGGTGGCGGCCTTGGGCACTCGGAGGAGCTCGGGGACTGTGACGGTCGTGTCCTCGTAGACCTTCGCCTGGCAGGAGAGGCGCCAGCCTGCCTCCAGCTCGCTCGGCCGCAGCTGCTTGCGATCGGCGGTCGTGATCTCCGCGCCGCCCTCCAGCACCTGCACTTTGCATTTGCCACAGGTGCCGCGGCCGCCGCAGGTGGAGTCGATCGGCAGGCCGATCCAGTGCGCGGCGCTGAACAGCGTGGTGCCCGGCGGAACGCGCGTCGCCTTGTCGAAGGGCTTGTAGAGGACCTCGAGCTTCTTCTGGATCATCCGGCGGGGACCGCCTTCTTCTGCTCGGCGCGAAACGCCGAGATCCAGTTCATCGCGTACTCGTCGTGCCCTAGCAGGAGATCCGAGGCCTGCACCGCCTTGCGCACCTCCGCAACCAGCGGATTGGTGATCGCGCAGGTCAGACCGGCATGCATCGCGACCGGAAAGAAGGCGGCGTTGAGGATGTGCCGGTCGGGCAGGCCGAAGGAGACGTTCGAGGCTCCGCAGATCATGTTGTTGCCGAGCTGCTCCTTGATGAGACGCATGGTCTCGAGCGTGATCAGGCCCGCCTGGGGATCAGCCGCGACCGTCATCGCGATCGGGTCGATGATGACGTCCTCCGCCGGGATGCCATAGTACTTCGCGCGCTCGATGATTTTGCGGGCGATCTCGACCCGTTCCTGCGGCACCATCGTGATGCCCGTCTCATCGTTGCTCATCCCGATCACCGCGGCCCCGTACTTCTTGACAACCGGGAGGATGCGATCCATGCGCTCGTCCTCCGCCGTTACGGAGTTGACCAGCGCCTTGCCTTCATAGGCGGCCAGCGCTGCCTCCAACGCCTCGATCACCGATGAGTCGATGCAGATCGGCACGTCAGTCACTTCGCCGACGGCCTTGATGGTTGCCACCAGCAGCGCCGGCTCATCCACCAGCGGAACACCCGCGTTGACATCGAGCATCTGCGCGCCGGCCTGAACCTGGGCGATGGCATCCGCTCTGACCCGGTCCATGACGCCCGCCTTCATCTCAGCGGCGAGCACCTTGCGGCCGGTGGGATTGATCCGCTCACCGATCATCACGAAGGGCCGGTCGCCAGAGATGACGACCTCGCGTGACCGGGAGCGGACGGTGGTGTCCATCAGCGGCTGCCTCCAACCGTGGCCAGCGGGCTGAGCGTCGGCCTGGGCAGGAGCCCGGCCGCCTCCGCCACCTGCACCACCCCCTCTTCCCACTTGATGCCGATCAGGTGGACGCCGGCCACTCCGGGGATCTGGCGCACGGCGTTGAGAAGCTCGACCGCGATCTGGATGCCCTCCTGGGATTGCCGGGCCGGCGGCGTCTTTTCGAGCCGGTCGACGAGCGAGTCGGGTACGTGCAACCCGGGAACCTTCTCCCGCATGAAGCGGGCCCCCCGGGCCGAGCGCGGGATGCCAATCGAGGGGATGATGAAGACCTTGTCGGTCAGGCCGAGGTCGCCGACCATCGACATGAAGCGGGCGAAGAGCGGCACGTCAAAGACCAGCTGCGTTTGAATAAAGTCGGCCCCGGCCCGGACTTTCTTCTGCAGCCGCAGGGGACGGAACTCCAATGGGGGCGCGAAGGGGTTCTCGACAGCGCCGATGAAAAACGATGGCGCCTGGTCGAGCGTTCGGCCGCTCAGGTAGGTGCCACGGTCGCGCATGCCGGCCGCAACCTCGATCAGTTGCATCGAGTCGATGTCATAGATGCGCCGGGCCTCGGGGTGATCGCCGACAGTCACATCATCACCACTCATCAGGACGATGTTGCGGACGCCGAGCGCCGCGGCACCGAGCAGGTCGGCCTGCAGCGCCAGCCGGTTCCGGTCGCGGACGGTGAGCTGCATGATCGGCTCGATTCCCTTCTCGACAAGGAGGTGGGCCGCCGCCAGCGACGACATGTGGACGTGGGCACCGGTGTTATCGGTGCAGTTGACGGCATCGACCGATCCGCGCAGCACCTCGGCCAGTCGCCAGGTTGCCTCGGGATCGGCGCTGTTGGTGGACGTCAGCTCGGCGGTGACCACGAAGCGGCCATCGCGCAGCAGCTCGGCCAGGCGGCTAGGACCGGGCATGCCCCTCCCAGCCTTTTGGTGCTTCATGGTCCCGACCACTGACGAGGTTGATCCAGGATGAGGTCCCTTGCAGCTGCCAGTCGACGGGCTTCTGGAGGTGCTCGATGTGATCCTTGAACACGGGCATGCGGCGCGAGCCCTCCCAGGCCTCAACCCAAACACAGCGCTTGTCGGGATAGACCTCGCAATTGCCATTGGCGCGCACGCCGCCGCAGGGACCGTTGCGCAGATTTTTTGGGCAGCGCATCGGGCAGCTGAGTCCGGTCGAGTGCAGGATGCACTGGCCGCACATGCGGCAGTCCCAAACCGCCTCCTTGAGCGGCTTCTCGACGGCGACCACCAGGCGCTCGAGGACGCGCATCGTTTCTAGCCCTTGCGCAGCGTCTTGTCGATCAGCTCGACCGCCTGAGTCAGTGCTGCATTCTCAGCGGCCTGTGCCGCGCCGACGACCTGCTTGGCCATCCGCGTGGCGAAGGAGGCGTCGGGGGCGTAGTGGTCGGCGCCCGCGAGCTTCGCGTATTCCTCGGTGACCGGAGCGCCGCCCACCATCACGACTACTTTGTCCCGCAGCCCGGCCTTCTGCAACGCTTCGATGTTCACTTTGAACATCGGCATCGTGGTGGTGAGGAAGGCAGAGAAGCCGACGATGTGCGGTTCGTTGGTCCGTACTGCTTCGACGAACTTCTCCGGTGGACAGTTGACCCCCAGGTCGACGACTTCGAAGCCGGCGCCTTCCAGCATGATGACCACCAGGTTCTTGCCGATGTCGTGGATGTCGCCCTTGACGGTGCCGATCACGTACTTGCCGATCGGCTTGGCGCCGGTCTCCGCGATCAGCGGGCGCAGGATCACGAGCGCACCCTGCATCGCCCGCGCGGCGATCAGCATCTCGGGGACGAAGAAGTCACCTTTCTCGAAGCGGCGCCCGACCTCCTCCAGCGAAGGGATCAGCGCCTTGAAGAGGATGTCCATCGGATCCATCCCCAGCTTCAATGCCTCTTCAGTCAGCGCCTTTACCTCGGGCGCGTGGCCGTTGAGGGTGTGGTCGAACAGTTCCTGTCGAATCTCTTCTTCCCGACTCATGCCTCGCCTCCTCCAGGGATGTAGCCCATTCGTCGCGAGATGGCCTCGCCCGCCTTTTTCGTCAAGTCACCAAGCTCGGTCAGCCGCTGAGGGGTCACTCGATACGAAGGCCCGGCGACGCTGACCGCCGCCTGAACCCGGCCGTCGGCAGCCCGAACCGGGGCGGCTACGGCATTCAAGCCGAGCTCGAGCTCTTCGAGGGTGAAGGCAAATCCCTCGTCGACCACCCTGCGCAGCTGCTTCTCGAGCGTTCGCGGGTCGGTGATGGTACGCGGCGTCAACCGCGGGAGCGAGGCGGCGAGGAGACGGCGACGCTCATCCGCGGGAAGGTAGGCGAGCAGGACCTTGCCGTTCGAGGTCGCGTGGAGCGGCGTCTGCTTCCCTACCCAATTGACGTTGACGACCAGGTTGGGCGCGGCGATCTGGTCGATGTTGACCACCTGGTTCCCCTGCAGGATCGCCAGGTTGACCGTTTCGCCGGTGCGCAGAGCGAGCTCCTCCAGCACGGGGCGGGAGGCGCGGGATAGGTCGAGCTCGGAAACAACCGAGCCGGCCAGCCGCACTAGCCCATATCCGAGTCGGTACTTCTCGGTACTGGGGTTCTGCTCCACGAGGCCGTGCTCCTGGAGCGTGGACAGCAGGCGGAACACGGTCGACTTGTGCACTTCCAGCCGGCGAGCGAGGTCGGTGACCCGCATTTCGGGCTCGGTCCCCAGCAGCTTGAGGATCTCCAACGCCCGGTCCAGCGACTGCACTTTGTTGCGCGTCACGAAACCGGTGCTCATGACACAACAACTATAGCGGCCCTTTTCGGTCTTGGCAAGACCCGGCGCCACGTGCCCGAGTACGGCAGATCGCTGGACTTAAGCTCACACGATGGCAGTCGGGACCGTCGCCACCCTTCACGGCGGCCGGTTGGTTCTGGCACGGCTCGCGTACGTGGTTGTCCTTCTTCTCGCGATCGCGACGTTCCTCCACGCGGTGCCGCACTGGGTGGATGGCACGCTGCTCAAGCCGCCGCGCGCTTCCGGGGACCGGCCTCCGGCAACCCTCGTCGGCATCGATATCGCGGCCGCATTGGCCGTACCCCTGGCCAGCGCGGCGGTTGCCGCGGTTATCCTCCGGTATCGTTCGCGAGACTGGTTCGGCCTGCTCGCGTCGGCCGAGGCCGTGCTCTTCGGCTGCGCCATCGCGGGTCCGTGGAGCTCAGTTTCCCTCGCGGACTCCTGGTCTCTCCCCACCCGCGCAGCGATCAAGCTGGCGCTGATCGCGATCGTCGCGGTGCTCTACACCTTTCCTAACGGCCGCTTCGTCCCGAGTTGGACCCGCTGGCTTCTCGTGGTGTTCGCCGCCTGGACCGTGGCCGGTGTTGTGCTGACGGCCGTCGATCCCGTGGTCGCTCGCGGTGTCTGGCAACTGGTGCTGCTGGCGTTCCTCTTCTCGGGTCTGGGCGCGCAGGCGTATCGGCTCAACAGCGTTTCCTCGCCCACCGAGCGACGGCAGACCAAGTGGATCTTCTACGGCCTGATCCTCATCGTTGCGGCGTACGCCCTCTGGTCGTTCGTCGAGTTTGGGACGCACAACCAGGTCTTTGCGACGCTAGCCGACATTTTGGTTCAGCTGGCCAGCATCGTCTCGGCATTGCTCTTTGGCATCGCGATGATCCGGTTCAGGTTGTACGACATCGACCTGGTGGTGAATCGCACGATCCTGTATGGCTCGGCGACGGTCCTCCTAGTTATCGCGTTCGCCGGTCTGAGCGCGGTTTCCAAGCGCATCATCGAGGCGGCGACCGGCCATTCGTCCGACATCATGACAATCCCACTGATCGTTGCCGCGGCCGTCGCCTTTGGACCGTTACAACGGCGCATCCGACCCGTTGTCGATCGCCTGCTCCCACCGCGGGCCCTCCTTACGCTCTTCTTTACGGACATCTGTGATTCAACGGCTCGCGCCGTGACGATGGGCGATGAGCGCTGGCGCGAGGCGCTCACGACCTACCGTGCGACTGTCAGACGAGGCTTGCGGCGATTCAAGGGAAGTGAGATGGATACCGCGGGGGACGGATTCTTCGCGGTGTTCGATCGACCGGGCAACGGCCTCCACTCGGCGCAGTGGCTTCGCGACCGACTACGTGAGCTCCGCCTCGACAGTCGTTTCGGGCTGCATCTGGGTGAATGCGAGCTTCGTGGTGAAAAGGTCAGCGGTGTGGCCGTGATCGTCGCGGCTCGCGTGATGGCGACCGCCGGCCCGAACGAGATCGTTGTCTCTCAGATCGTCCATGAGTCGCTTGGCAATCCCGACGGGGCATTCCGCGACCTGGGTGAGCGGGCGCTGAAGGGACTCCCTGGCACGTGGCGTTTGTACGGGTCTTCGCCTGGGCAAGTCCCGGACGAGCGCTCCTAGCGAGAGAGCCCGGCTCAAGCCGGACTGCGGCTCGGCTCGCCTGCCTTGACCCGCCGGACTTCGGCGTTGACGGCGGCGAGCACTTTCTGGACATCGCCGATCACCGCATAGTCGGCCTGGGCCACGATCGGCGCGCCGGCGTCCGTATTGATCGCGAGGATGTGCTTCGCCGCGCGGCAGCCGACCATGTGCTGGATCGCGCCGCTAATGCCGCAGGCGATGTAGAGGTCGGGCGCGATCCGCGTCCCGGTCTGGCCCACCTGGTCGCTGTGTGGCCGCCAGCCGAGGCTGGTCACCGCGCGCGAGCAGCCGACGGCGCCGCCGAGCAGGCCTGCCAATTCTTCGAGCGCGGCGAATCCCTCGGCGCTGCCCACACCGCGGCCCCCGCCGACGACCACGCGCGCCTGTGCGAGCGAGATCTTTCCGGTATCTACCTCGACCTGGGGCTGAAGTCGCACGCGAAAGTCTTTGTCATCGAGCGCTGGCGAAAACGCGTGCGTCGTGACCTCGGTACGGCTGGGCGACGCCGCCGCCGTGAGCGCGTGAGGCGCGAGCGTCAGGAGCTTGATCGTGCCCTTGAGATGCGCCTCCTCGAGCAGGCTGCCACCCCAACGCTGTCGTATCACGGTGAAAGGATCGCCGGGTGCGATCTCGGTGCAGTTGGCGGCCATCGGCAACTTCATGCGCGTCGCGACATGGGCCATCACCTCGCCACCACGGTCGCTCGCCGTTCCGATGACGACGTCGGGATCGACCTCGCGGACAAGCTCGGCGATCGCGTGCGCCCAGGCGGCCGGCGCGTAGTCGGCCAACCGTCCGTCGTCCGCAACGTGCAGGGTGCTCACCCCGTACGAAGAGAGGATCCCGGTGGCGGCGGCCGCGTTCGGACCAATGGCGATGGCCTCGAGCTGGGTGCCCATCTCCCCAGCGAGGCGGTTTGCCATCGTGAGCACCTCGAGGGACAGCATGGTCGGCGCTCCGGCGACGTGCTCGATGAACGCGAGGACCATGATCAAAGCAACCGCAGGCGCTGAAAGACTTCCACAAGCTGGGCTCCGGCGTCGCCGTTCTTTCCCAGGATCTCGACGGTGTGTTCCGCCTGCACCGGCAGCTTGAGGCGGACCTTTTCCAGCCCCCCATCCCGCCACTGTGGCGTGATCCGCTCGACCTCTTTCTTCTTCGCCTTGAGTCGCCCGGGGAGTGACGGATAGCGCGGCAGGTTGAGGCCTTCCTTCACCGTCACCACGGCCGGGAGCGCTAATTCGGCGGACTCCCAGCCTGATTCCGTCTGGCGGCGGACCGTCGCGCGGCCGTCGCTGAGCTCGATCGCCTTGATGCCGGTCGCGCACGGAAGATCGAGAGCGTCGGCGACGCGCACACCCACCTGGTAGCCGGCGCTGTCCGCCGACTCGTTTCCGAAGAGGACGAGGTCGTAGCTTCGACCGGCGGCGCCTTCGGCCTCGATCGCTTCGACGATCGCCGACGCGGTCGCTACCGGATCCCACTCGCGGCCATCGCTTTGCAGCAGGATCGCGCGCTCGATGCCCAGCGCCATGGCATCGCGCAGCTGGTCGGTCGCGGCCTCCGGCCCCAGCGTCAGCACGGTCGTACTGCCACCGTGCGCTTCGATCATTCGCACGGCTTCCTCGACCGCGCATTCCTCGTGGGGGCTGATCGTGAATCCGAGATAGCGCGTGTCGATGTCCTGGGCGTCGGCCGTCAGCGTGATCTGGCCGGCGGTGGCGGGGACGCGCTTGACGCAGACCAGGACGTTCACCGAGCCGGCCTCTAGCTCCGCACGCGGGCGTTCTGCGGGTCGAAGAGCGGCGTGGGACCGACAACGGCGACGGTTGCCGGATACTGCTCGCCAAAATATTCGACCGCGAGCTTGGTGCCGGCCTTCGCCTGTTCCGGTGGAAGGAAGCTCATCAGGATGGTCTTGCCGACCGATGGGCCTGACCCGGCGCTGGTGACATAGGAGCCCCGACCGTGCCGGTCGACGAGCCGCTTGCCCTGCGGGGACAGCACCGGTTCGCGTCCCATCATGAAGCGCTTGAAACCCGAGCGCGAGGTGTTGTCGTCGATCGTCAGCGTGCAGAGCGTGACCGCCGGCGGCTCGGAGCGCTGCTTGAGGTACGCCTCTTTGCCGATGAAGTCCTGCGGCTTGACCTGAGGCCGGGCAAGACCCGTTTCCACCAGGTTGAACTCCTGCTCCAACTCGTTGCCGTAGGCGCGGTAGCACTTTTCTAGACGGCCGGTGGTGCCATAGACACCGATGCCGACCGGCGCGATCCGGTGCGGCTGCCCGGCCTCGGAGATCGCGTCCCAGAGGCGCGCGCCCTGCTCGAAGGGCACGTAAATTTCCCAGCCCAGCTCGCCGACGTAGGAGATGCGCGATGCCAGCGCGCGCACCGGACCGATGTCGATGAAGCGGCAGGTCCCGAACGCAAAGCCCTCGTTCGACACGTCGGCGCCGGTGATCGATTGCAGCAGGTCGCGAGCGCGCGGCCCCCAGACGCCGATGGTGGCCCAGCTCGAGGTCAGGTCGGTAAGCTGGACCGCGCCATCATCGGGCAGGTGATCCGTAAACCATTTGCGGTCGCGCATCCCGTCGGCGCCGCCGGTCACCACACGGAAGTGGTTCGGACCCAACCGCATTACCGTGAGATCGGCCTTGATCCCGCCGGCCGTGTTCAGCAGTGAGGTGTAGATGACACGCCCGACCGGGACATTCATCTGGACCACGCACATCTTCTGCATGTAATCGAGCGCGCAGCTGCCCGCGATATCGAAGACCGCAAAGGCCGACAGGTCGACCATGCCCACGCGGTCGCGCATCGCCAGGTGCTCGGCGTTGATGATCGGCGACCACCAGCGCGCGTCCCACTCGTAGCGGCGCGGCATCACCCGCTCGCCGTACTCCTCGAGCAGCAACTTGTTCGAGGCGTACCAGTTGGGACGTTCCCAGCCCGCGGTTTCGAAGAAGACGGCATCGAGCGCCTTCTCGCGCTCGTAGAACGGGCTGACGCGAACCCGGCGATTCGATTCCCACTGCTCGCGCGGGTGGACGATGCCGTAGGTCTTGTTGAAACCCTCCGCCGTACGTGCACGAATGTGCGCCCCGGTTTTCTGGTGATCGTAGAAGCGCGCGATGTCCGATCCCGAAGGGTCGATCTCGGGGACGCCCGACGTCATCCACTCGGCGACGCAGCGCGCGATGCCGGGGGCTTCCTTGATCCAAATCGCGGCCACCGACCACAGCCCTTTCACCTCTGGCGTCTCCCCCAGCAGCGGCAACCCGTCCGGGGTCAGCGAGAGCAGACCGTTGATAGCGTGCCGGATGCCGACACTCGGGTCGCCCAGGATGTCGGGGATGAGCTCGAGCGCGTGCTCCAGCGATTCGTCGAAGTCCTCCTTGGTGAAGGGCAACTCGGTCGGCGACAGCTTGGACTGGCCGATCGACGGGATATCGTCGGGTTCCCACAGGATCGGACGGTGGTCGTAAGAGCCCACCTCGAGGTCGCCGCCATGCTGGCGCTCGTACCCGTTGGTATCCATGTCGCGGATGATCGGGTACTTGATCTCGCCGACGGTGTCGGCAAAGAGCGGCACCGGCCCGACACTGATCATCTGGTGCACGGCGGGGCTGAGCGGGATGGAGGCGCCAGCCATGCGGGCGAGACGCGGGCTCCAGATGCCGCTCGTAATGACCACGGTCTCGGTTTCGATCTCTCCCTTGTCCGTCCGCACACGGCTGACCCGGCCGTTTTCGACAACGATGCCTATCACCTCAGTGCTCGCCATCACGGTGAGGGCGCCCGACGCCTCTGCCTGCTCGCGCATCAAGGTCCCGCCCCGCAGCGAGTCGACGGTGCCGATGCCTGGCGTGCTGAAACCGCCGAGGATGATCTTTTCGTTGATGTAGGGCACGAGGCCTTTCACTTCGGCCGGCGATACCAGCTCGGCGTCGATACCCCAGGCCTTGCTCGATGCCATGCGCCGCTTGAGCTCGTCCATCCGCTCGGCGGTGCGAGCGACCTCGACGCCGCCGCTCTGGGTGAAGACACCCAGCTCTTTGTACTGGCGCACGCTGTCCAGCGTGAAGAGCGTCATCTCCTTCGAATGGTCGGTGAGAAAGATGAAGTTGGAGGCGTGCCCCGTCGAACCGCCCGGGTTGGGAAGTCGGCCCTTGTCGATCAGGACGATCTCCTTCCAACCCTGCTGCGCCAGGTGGTAGGCCATGCTGTTACCGACGATGCCGGCGCCGATCACGACGACCCTTGCCCGGTCGGGCAGGCTGGTCACGCGCATCCCTCCTCCGTCCTTAACGCCGGATCACAGCATAACGAGGAGCTTACGGTCCCGCGTGGGACGGCGCCAGCTGGCCGGCGGGTCGCGCCGTGGCCCGACGCCAGGCCCACCACAAATTGGCCACCAGCAAGCCGATGAAGAGGTAATGGAGGCCATGAATCGTCACGAACGCGGAGGCACTGACTGCGGCGGTCGCGGCGGCGAACACGAGCTGGTCCTCGAGGCGGTTGGGCGACGTGGCCGGGTCGGTGAGCATCAAGAAGCCGAAGAAGAGCGTGGCATCGAGGAAGGGTGGCCGGAAGACCGCGGCCAGGCTGGCACTCGGTCCGTTCACCACGATCGCGGCCAGTGTGAAGGCGGCAAAGTAGCCGGCGAAGAAGGCGAGGACCATGGGGAGCTTGCTGACGCGCCAGGCGATGACGCTGCCGCCGACGAGCAGGACGGCGACGAAGGGCGCCGGGAGGTCGGCCAGCGCCCCCCACCAGCTCTGGCCGGCCGGCACCAGCAGCAGCGAGGCGAGCAGACCGAAGGCCGCCGGATTGAAGAGGTTCGATTGCGGGGTCCGAAGTGCGTGCTTCGACGCGGCCGCCAGCGCGGTTGCCGTCAGGACCGCCGCCATCGGCGCGCCCGGGACCAGAATCAAGCCGATCATCAAGCCGGTGATCAGGCCTCCATCCGGAAGGGACAGGCTTCCGCGTCTGACCAGCGAAACGGCTACGTCGACCCCGACGGATAACGCCACCGCGACCACGAGCTGACTGGCGATGCGAGCGATGCCCTCGACCGGTATGGCGACGATCAGCAGAAGACAAAGCAGCGCGGTGAGGTTGCCCTTGGGCGATCGAATCCAGCGTCGGGCTTCGACCATCACGGCGACCTGCGCTCGATCATCCCGGCGAACCCAGCGGTCATGGCGGGAGCGATGGCGCGGTCGAGCGTCAGTCCATCGACACCCTGCCGTGCCAGCAACCGCAGACCGGCTTCGGGGCCCAGGACGAAGGCGGCGGTCGAGAGGGCGTCGGCGAGCATTGCGCTGGGTGCGACCACCGTCGTGCTGACAAGATCGCGCGGCGACCGGCCGGTGCGCGGGTCGAGAAGATGGTGCTCGAGCGCGTCAATCCGTCGCGCGTAGCCAGCGGAGGTGCAGACGGCAGCATCCTCTGGCTGGAGGATGCACCAGAGCGCATCAGGTTGCGCGGGGTGTCGAACGCCGACGCGCCAGGGTGATCCGTCGCCGCGGCGACCGCGGACAGAGATGTCACCGCCGGCATCGATCGCGTAGCCACCTGTGCCAGCCAGTTCCCGAGCCGCCAGGTCGATCGCGAAGCCCTTCGCCACCGCCCCAAGATCGACGACGAGGGGACGATGGAGCGTGATCGCATGCGCGGTTTCGTCTACCTCGACGTCGCGGTAGGTGGGCTGCTGACCTTCCGCGATGGCAGACGCCGTCCGTAGGCCGGTACGGTAGCTGCGGTTGAAGCCGCGCGCTTCCATCAGCCCACCGACGGTGGGGTCGAACGCGCCGTCGGTCAAGCGCGCAACGGCCAGGGCGAACCGCACCACTTCGAAGAGAATGGGACTGACACGCACCGGGCTGCCAATCGTGGCGCACAGACGCATCAGTTCGCTCGTCGGGTCGAACCGGGTACACGCCGACTCCACGGCGGAAAACCACCCGAAGGCTCGATCGATCGCACCCCGTTCGACGGTGGGACCGGGGTCACCCACGATGTCGATCGACACGACCGTGTCCATCAGGGCGCGCGCAGGGCGGTGGCGGTGGGCGATTGCAGACGTCACTGGGCCTGCCGGAGGGCGGCTTGGATCGCCTGCACGAATGCGCTGCTACTGGCCGTCGCGCCGCTGACCAGGTCGACCGCCGCCGATTGCCGCACCACCACCTGGTCGCGCAGCGCATCGATCGCCTGGCTGGGAAAGGTCGTCGTCACCGCGTTGATCCATACCTGGCTGATCCGGCCCTGCGTGATCGCCACCGTGACGTAGACGGCGCCGAACCGGCTCTGCCCTTGTCCGAGGTACGTCCCGTCACGAAGCCTGCCGGTAGCCGCGATCGCGGATGGGGCCGCGCTGACGATCTGATCCAGCAAGCCGGCCCCCGGCTCGGTGATCAGATAGCCAGCTGCGTAGACGCCCAGGACTGCCGAGGCGCCGAGCACCATGAGCTCTGTGGAAGGACGTCGCTTTCGTGCCATGGCCGCTGAGCGGTATATCGTCGGCGGCCATCCGCGGCTTGCCCCACGAAAGGGGCGAGATCAATACAGTTGCAGGCCTAACGTGTCAGCCGTGAGATAGAACGTGCCGGTACCACCGGCGAAGTTGGCGATGAGTGGCGTGGCTGGCAGGAAGCGGTAGACGGTAAACACCTCGACGGCCTGATCGGCGCCGGCGTTGGGCCGAACCCCCCACGCGCTGTAGCTGGCGCAGGAGCCGCTCGTCCAGGTGATGCAGGTTCGCACCGCGAAGCAGGCCTGCTGGTTGACGCCGCCCCAGGCGGAAGCGGAACCGGGGCGGCAGCCCGTCGGGTCGCCGCAACGCTGGGTGGCGGAGGTGCAATCGCCATTCGACCCCCCCTGGGCCATCGAGCCCCAGGCTGCTGCGCTGTTGGGGATCGCCGAGTTCGGCTCAGACCGAACCGCGTTTCCAATGTCCACGACCGGGCCGAGCACGGCCATGCGCATGCCGGCCCGGCTGGCGCCGGACATCTCGAGCTTGAGATAGAAGGCGCGCCCCAGGTCGGCCGCACCGAGCATCAGAAGCACCAGAACGGGCAGGATCATCGCCGTCTCGACCAGCGCCTGGGCTCGCCGCCGCCGCTGCTTCGCGCTCATTGCTCGAGCCGCACCGCGCCCACCACTTGCACGCCCGGGGCCGGCGTTCCAATATTGTTGAAGGTCCAGGTCGCCGTCACATAGTCGCCACACCGATCACCGTCGGTCATGAACATGCTGATCGTGACCGTCTGGCCGGCGGGCACCGGGAAGGTGTAGGTCAGTGTGGCGTTGTTGTTTCCGGTCACGCTGCCTAGGATGTCTCGCTGGTGGCCCCAGGTCCAGTTGCCCTGAATCCGGAAGCTGCTGCCGTCGGCGGGACCATAGATGCTGGCGGTGTTGTAATGCATCGTCCAGTCGGGGTTTCCCGCCGTGTCGGGACCGCCGGTGTAGGGCGATGGCGCGCCGCCGCTCGGAACTCGGGGGTTCACGTCACTGGGAATGTTTCCGGCCCCGTTGGGGGGCAGGGTTGCACCGAGACCGGGACGAGGACTCCAGATCCCGTCCGAGAAGTAGACCGGGCTGTTGGCATTGATCTTGATGTACGCGTCGTAAGCGTCCAGCGCCCACTCATCGGTGTATTTCACGACCAGCGACTCGTTGGTCCCGCTCGCGGCGACGAGGACTGAGCTGACCAGGATCGAGTTCTCCAGGTTGCCGCTGGTAACGACCGACGGAGTGGCGGCGCCACCGGTGCCGTTGCTGAAGTCGAAGGCCCCGATGCTGCCGAAGTGCGTGTAGCTGTAGGCGTAGACCTGGCCGACGACGGCGTTGTTGTAGGTGCCGCCGCCCTCGCCGTCGAAGTTGGTTGGGAAGCCGGGGTTGACTTCAACACCGCCGGCGGTCGCGTTCCACATCTGGTAGATGATGCCCGAATACTGGTTCAGCTGAGGTGAAGCCGGCGCCCGAGCCGCGCTGGCATCGATGTGGATGAAGTTGTTGTTCTCCATGTCGAAGAGCAGCGGCGCGCCGCCCACCGCCCGCATCTGGCCGAGGCCCGGTGAGGTCATGCCGACGGACGACACTTCCGCCGTCGAGACATAGCCCTTCGAGCCGCTCTCGAAGCGGAAGACCACTCCATGCGCGCTGACCACGGTGTTGTCGCCACCGCCGCCCGTCATCACCGTGCCGGCGGTGCAGGTGCCGTAGGTGGTCGTGACGGATGCCGTGTAGCTCAGACTGCCGTGCCCGAACCAGACGCCGGCGGTCAGCAGCGGCTGGGCGCCGACGCCGTTGCAAGCCGTAACGCTACCCGCCGCGGTCGTACACAGGTCCCAGTCGGTCGCGGTCTCGCGGCTGTGATCGATGCCGTCGGCGAAACCGCTGGCGTTCCTGTTGACTCGGGCGACCCCGGTGATGTCATAGATGCCGGGCTCGAAGGTGTACTGCCCGTGATTGATGACGATCCAGTCGTAAATCCCCGGCAAGACGGCGTAGGGCTCGGCGGCCGGGGGCGCGCACGTCGGGCTCGACAGCCCGCTGGCCACGGTACCGCCGTTCAAGAGCAGCGATCCGCAGGTCCTCAGGCCGGTCAGGTCGACGCGGGGCGTCCAGGTATGGCTGGCAAACGTCGTCTCGTTGCCGTAGATCGGCGTGGTTGGTGTGCCGCCTGGTCCGGCGGCAATGCAGGGGATGGGGAGCCGCGTGCCGGCGCCACCGACGGTCGCGCAGTACGCGATCGCACCAGGCGCAATGGCGTAACCCTTGCTGCCGATCGCTGCTCCGAGCGTGCAACCGGTCACCCCGACGCCGTAGGGATCGCAGTACTGATCGCCCAGGGCACCCTGCATCACGGTGTCACCGTTCGACTCCACGGCCACGACGTCCTGCGGTGGATTGAGTGTGGTGCCATCCACGCCGACGATGATGCTCGACGCCTCGGGCCGCGCCCAGTATGTTGGGCAGTTGGCGCCGGCGCTGCTGCAGCTCATCAGTGTCCTTGCCGGAACCTTGGTCCGGTCGAAGCACTGCTGTCCGGCGGGGCACAAGAGCATGCTCGTCACCGCCGGTTCGTAGAGGTAGAGCGCCACGGGGAACGGGTAGTCATAGCTGGTACCGGTCGGCTGCGCGTAGACGGTCGCGGATGCCGTGACCATCGTGGTCGGAATCCCCAGCGTGCCGACAAGGAAGTTCTGGACATTCGAGCGGACCATGACCTGCATGCAGTTGTAGGGCGTGGTCTGGCAGTGCGGTGTCAAGCTGAACGGCGGCACGGCGATCTCGACCGCTGTGTTGAAACCCGAGCTCGCGCCGCAGCTGACCCCCGCGGTGTCGTACCACCAGGTCGTAAAGCGGGTCAGGCTTCCACTGGTGACGGTGGTGTCGCACGCCGTGCTTCGCGTCGTGATAAAGCCGTCCGCGCCGGCAAAATCATGCGCCGCGACGGCGGCGAGGTCGTTTGAGTTCGGGACGGGAGACTGCTGCGTCGCGCCGGCAAGACGTTTACCGGCGGCGAGCGCCGCAGCGTCGGCCGCTTTCTGAGCCGTGTGCTGGACCAGGTAGAGGTGAGTGGCATCGAGCGACAGGCCGGCGAAGCCCACCAGGACCACGAAGATCAACGCGAAAATCACCATCGCCTGGCCGCGCCGCTGCCCAGGATGATCGATCCGGTGTCCGCGTATCCAACCCATGTCAGTACTCCGTGTGCACCACGCTGATCGATGTGATCGTGATCGGCGGGATGATGTTGCTGATCAACGGCATCAGTGGAAGGAAGGTGTACTTGATTTGCACCGCGACATCCTGGACCGTGGGCGAGATCGCGCGGGGCGACCCGCTGCAATTGGCGGGGGCATCAGCGGGCGCGGCCGTCGCCACGGCGGGCCAGATGTAGATCTTCCCCATACCCGCGGGCGGCCGCGGATCCGCATTGGGGGTTCCGGTGCCGTTGGGATCGGAGTTGTTTACGACAGAGTTCTCGTCCGGACGAAGGATAAAGCCCTGGGCCGTCGATTCCGCGATGCTCAGCGCCAGGCAATCGCTGTCAGCCTGGGGCTGCATCGATACCACCCGGGCAGCCTCCCGAGCGGACCAGGACACGGCCGCGTACGTGTAGACGAGGCGGCCGAAGTCGATCAGCAGAAACATCACGAAGAACAGGAAGGGGGCGATCAGGGCGAACTCAACCATCGACTGGGCGTGCTGCCCCTGAGCCCGCCGCCGAGGGAACAGGACGTGGCGTGCCATCTACCAGATTGAACAGCCGCGAACTTTCGCCCAACCTTGCAGCCTTACGGGGCCCGTGACGGACCGACGACGGCGACGAAACGAAACGATTGACGCCATACCGCCGGGGTGCTAGCGTTCGTTGCAGGCCGATATATCGCTCGTGTACGGCCGATATACGGGGAGGGACGTTGGCGAGCGGGCTGACCGCGGCTCGTCGATCGCACCGGAACAGCGAGGAGGGGACGCTGCACACGGTCGTGCTGCAGAGCGCCTCGGCGCGCTCCCAGGGTGAGCGCGCCTACCTCCTGATCCGTGACCAGATCGTCACCCTCCGGCTCGCCCCGGGTTCGGTCATCGAGGAAGTGCGGCTCCGCCAGGAGTTGGGTTTGGGCCGGACGCCGATCCGGGAGGCCCTCCAGCGGCTGGCGCACGAGAACCTGGTCACGTTCGTGCCGCACCGCGGGACGTTCGTCTCCGACATCAATCTGACCGACCTCCACCGACTGACCGAGGTCCGCACCGAGCTGGAAGGGTATGCGGCGCGGCTCGCCACGGAGCGGGCAACCGCCCGCGACCGCGCACAAATGGAAGCCCTGATGAGCGAGCTCCGCACCATCGACGAGGCGGACGTGCACAACTTTATGCGGCTCGATCAGCACATCCACCGGCTCGTCTACCAGGCGACGCGTAATGCCTTCCTGCAGGCAATGCTGGAGGAGAGTTTCAACCTGAGTCTGCGCATCTGGTTTCTCGGCCTCGACCGTGGCGTCCGGCTGAAGGAAGCGGTCGAGGAGCACCGCCAGCTCCTCGACGCGATCGTTTCGCGCGACCCGGCGAAGGCGGAATCGGTCATGCGCCAACACGTCGCGGGCTTCGAGCACGCCATTCGCAAGGTTCTTTAGGAGGAAAGAGTGAGAGTTTTTTACGCCACCGACCTGCACGGATCCGAAGTCTGCTGGCGGAAGTTCATCAACGCAGCGAAGTTCTACAACGCCGACGTCTTGATCTGCGGGGGTGACATGACCGGCAAGGCAATGATCCCGATCGTCGAAGACGGCGATAGCTACGAGCTGACGCTGTCGGGCGTCTCGCAGCGGGTCGGCCGCGACCAGGTCGCCGAAGTCGAGAGCCAGGTGCAGCGCAAGGGCTATTACCCGGTGCGGATGACCTCCGCGCAGGTTGCCGAGCTCGAGAAAGACCCGGCGAAGGTCCAGACCCTGTTCACCGAGCAGATGTGCAAGACGGTCGAGCGCTGGATGCAAATGGCCGAGGAGAAGCTGAAAGACAGCAAGGTCCGCGTCTTCGTAGCGCCGGGCAACGACGACGAGATCGAGATCGACGAGGTGATCGCCAACGCCAGTCGCGTTGAGCTGGCCGAGGGCAAGGTGATCGACATCGGCGGCTACGAGATGATCTCCTCCGGCTGGGCCAACCCGACGCCGTGGCACACCTATCGCGAGGCGCCGGAAGAGGAGCTGACCAAACGGATGGAGCCGATGCTCCGCGACGTCAAGGACATGAGCCGGGCCATCTTCAATTTTCATCCGCCGCCGTTCGGCACCGCCCTCGACGAAGCGCCGGCGCTGGATGAGAATCTGCGGCCATTGCACGGGGGCCGGGCGCTTCGACACGTCGGCTCCAAGGCCGTGCGCGAAGCGATTGACAAATACCAGCCGATGCTCTCACTGCACGGTCACATCCATGAAGGCAAGGGAATCACCCGGCTCGGCAAGACGCTCTCCATCAACCCCGGCAGCGCGTACGAAGAAGGCATGCTCCTTTCATCGATCATCGAGCTCGATCCGAAGAAGGGCATCAAGAATTACCAACTGGTCAACGGCTAGGAGGTGAAAGGCTAAAGCACCAAACGCTCGACCACGTCATTGATAACGTTCGACACTAATCATTCGGAGGTAAACATGGCGACAACGACAGCGAGTCCACCAAGGCAAACGCTGTTCTTGCGGAACGCCACCGGGCTCGTCAAAGCCTGGTCGACATTCGACGCCTTCCTGTATTCATTTTGGTCCGTCAACCTGATTACGCTCGGCCTCTACGGCATGTCCTTCGCCTACGCGATTCCAAAAGGCCAGTTGCTCCTTGCCGTGCTCATCACTGGCGTGCTCACGACGTTTCTGGTCATCACCTACGCGCAACTCGTCAGCGCCATGCCGCGCGCAGGCGGCGACTACGCCTGGCAGAGCCGCATCCTGGGCGGTGGCGCAGGCTTCGTGCTGGCGATCACCGGCTGGTGGTTCACGCTGTGGTTGTGGACGCCTATCTACGCGAACATCCTGGTCGTGCAGTTCTTCGCTCCGCTGGCCTACACGATCGGTTGGACCGGGGTCGCCACCTTCTTCGGCAGCGGGACGGGAGTCTTCGTCAGCTGCCTAATCGTGCTCGCCTTCGTCAGCCTGGTCATCACCATGGGCATGGAAACCTACGCGAAGATCCAGAAGTTCTGCTTCTGGCTCGGGTTGGCGGGTCTCGTGGTCATGGCCGGCTTGCTGCTCTTCTCCAGCCACGATGCGTTCGTGAAGGCCTTCAATACTGAGGCCGCCTCGCTCTTCGGCGCTTCTGGCGATGCCTACGCGAACACCCTCGCGGTGGGCGCCAAAGCCGGCGCTGGCGGCATCAGTTTCGGCAGCTTTGGGATCGGGGCGACCTTCCTTCTCCTTCCCTTCCTCGCCTTCTACTTGCTCTGGCCGGTCTGGGGCGCGACCCTTTACGGCGAGGTTCGTGGCGCCAAGGAGTACCGCAAGGTCTTTAACGCCATGTTCTGGGGGTTGTGGGTGACCGTCGCGCTGGTTGCCGTCGTCATCCTGCTGATCGTCAAGACCATCGGGTGGGACTTCTACAACGCGGCAAACGGGGCATACTGGAACTCGTTGGTGGGCGGGGCGGCGCCGCCGATCCCGATCTGGCCTTACCCGGTCATGTTCGCCGGCTGGCTGGTCGGTAACCATCTGTTCCAAGCGCTCTTGATCGCCGTCATGGGTCTCTGGTTCTTCGGCTGGGCCGGAACGCTCTTCCTGTCTTCGACCCGGGTCATCTTCGCCGCGGCCTTCGACCGGGTGCTGCCGGAGTGGGCCGCGAACATTTCGGCCAAGCGGCGCGTCCCCTATGGCTCGCTGATCCTCATGATCGTGCCATCACTCGTGGTCAGCGCCATCTGGGCGTACCGGCCGAACTTCCAGGGCATCTTCCTGTGGGCGACGGGCGTGATCGCGATCACGTTCCTGGGGACCGTCGTCGCGGCGGCCATCATGCCGTGGCGAAGGAAGGACATCTTCGAGAACTCGCCGATCGCCCGCTTCAGGATCGCCGGTATCCCGGTGATCACCATCACCGGCGTGGTGAGCGCCATCTTCCTGGTGTTCATGCTCGCCGAGTGGTCGTTCAACGCCGTCTACGGCACCGCGTTTTCGCTGAACGCCTCGTCGCCGATCTACTTCCTCGTGACCTACCTGGCGGCCGTCGTCATCTACGTCGTCGCCCGCGTGGTGCGCAAGCGCCAGGGCATCGACCTGGCTCGCATCCATCAGGAGATCCCCGTTGAGTAGTCGTTCGTTCTGACCGGAGCGGCGCGCGCATGACTCAGCTACCGAGCCGTGCGCGCGCCGTCGTCATTGGGGGCGGCATCACCGGCACCAGCGTCGCCTATCACCTGGCGCAGGCTGGATGGAAAGACACGGTCCTCGTTGAGAAGGCCGAGCTGACCAGCGGCTCAACCTGTCACGCGGCGGGACTGGTCACCCAGTTCAACCCCTCCCCGACGATGATGCGGTTCCGCCGCTACAGCATCGAGCTGTACCACCGGCTGGGCATCTTTGAGAAGGTGGGCAGCCTGCGCTTTGCCTCCAGCCGCGAGCAACTGCTCGAGCAGCAACGGGGCGTGAGCCGTGCTCGAGCGATCGGGCTTGACGTCGAGCTGGTCTCGGCCGAGCAGGCGGCGCAGCTGATGCCGGCGATCAGCACGGCGTCGTTGTTTGGCGCGGTCTGGGTGCCCGGGGACGGGGCCCTCGATCCCCATACGGCCACCTTCGCGCTGGCCCGGGCTGCAGGCGAACTCGGAGTGAGGGTGTTGACGGGCACCCGGGTGACCGGGCTCGAGTTGTCCTCGCGGGGGGCGGTGCGAACGGTGGAGACGGAGGCCGGGCGGATCGAGGCCGAGGTGGTCGTGATTGCGTGCGGCATCTGGGCCCCGCAGGTGGCCGCCATGGCCGGGGCATTCGTCGTCTCCACGCCGGTCGATCACCAGCACGCCGCGCTGCGTGCGGTGGCGGGCGCCGAGCTCCCGCACGACATGCCCTGCTTTCGCGACCCGGACAACCTCATCTACGGAAAAGCCGAGGCGGGAGGTGTGGTGCTCGGCGGCTACGAGCTGAACCCCAACGCGCGATGGATCGACGGCGTCCCGTGGGAGCATGCCGGGACCTCGGTACCTCCAGACCAGCGTCGCTTCGAACCTCTGCTTCAAGGCGCGGCACGGCGCTTTCCCTTCATCAGCGAGGCGGGGATCGTCAAACTCGTCTGCCATCCCGACGCCATGACGCCAGACGCCAACCCTCTGCTGGGGCCGGTCCCCGGCGTCCGTGGGCTGTACATGGCGGCCGGGCTTTCACTCAACGGGTTCGGCGGCGCCGGCGGGATCGGGAAATCGGTGACGGAGCTCATCACCGCCGGAGAGAGCGAGCTCGACCTCTATGCCTATCGCCCCTGGCGCTTCGGGCCGGTCCACCGCGATCATCGCTATGTCGCTGAGCTGGCGAAAGAGACGTACCGCCATTACTACTTTCTTCGCTATCCATACGACGCCGACGAGTGGGGCCGGCCGCGCCGCACGAGCGCCCTCCACCACCGGATCCAGGACCTCGGCGGGGTCTTTGGAACCAAACACGGTTGGGAACGGCCCGAGCACTTCGAGCCGGGCAGAACCTGGCGGCGCGCGGGAGCGGACCAGCGCAGTTTCGGCTGGGACCGGCCACCATGGTTCGCCTTGCAGGCCGAGGAGCATCGCGCCTTTCGCGAACGCGTGGGGATCATCGACATGACATCCTTCGGGAAGATCGAGCTCGATGGTCCGGGAGCGCTCTCGCTGCTCGAGCGTGTCGCAGGGAATCAGATCGATAGACCGGTTGGCAGCGTCGTCTATACGCAGTTGCTCGACCGCCGTGGCGGGATCGCGGGGGACGTCACCGTCACCCGACTCGGTCCGCAGCGCTTCAGGCTGGTCACGGGGGCCGGATACGTAAACAGTGACCTCGGGTGGCTGCGGCTAGAGCAGCGCGAGGAGGACGGGCCCATCGAGATCCGCGAGACAACCGAAGACCTGTGCGTCATCGGGATGTGGGGACCACAGGCCCGCACGGTCCTCGGTGCCTTGACCGATGACGATGTTTCAGAAGACGGCTTCCCCTTCATGCAGTGTCGCAACATCCGTATCGAAGGATTCGACGTCTTCGCCCAGCGGGTGACCTACGTCGGGGAGCTGGGCTGGGAATTTTATGTCGAACCTGGGCTGGCGGTCCAGGTCTGGGATCACCTGATGAAGGCCGGGCGACGATTTGACATCCGGCCCGGTGGCTACCGAGCGCTCGACTCACTGCGGATGGAGAAGGGTTACCGCTACTACGGCACCGACCTCACCCTGCTGGACAATCCCCTGGAGGCCGGACTTGGGTTCTGCGTGCGCTTCGACAAGGGCGATTTCAACGGCCGGGACGCGCTGCTGGCCGCCAGGGCGGCGGGCGTCACGCGGCGCTTGCGCACCCTGCTGGTCGGCGACCAGGAGTACCTCACTGTTTATGGCGGAGAGGCCGTGTACGACGATGGTTCAGTCGTTGGCCGGCTCCGCAGCTGCGCGTATGGCTTCACGGTCCGGCGCAACATCGCCTACAGCTATCTCCCGATCGCGCTCGGGCCGGGAGCCCAGGTCGAGGTGGAGGTCTTCGGGCGGCGCGTGCCGGCCGAGGTCAGCCGCGACGCGGTGCTGAAGCGCGAGCAAGCGGTTGGAGAGGACGCCAGGCATGCGGCGAGTTGAGGACGCGGTGGCTCGGATCTCGCTGTGGCGAGGAAGGGACGTAAAGGTGACGTCGTTGTCGGGCGGGCTAACCAACGAGAACTACCTGGTCGAGGCGGGCGTTGAGCGCTACGTGATGCGCATCCCCGGTGCGTCGACGGAGCTGCTCTCGATCGATCGCGTCAACGAGGTGCACAACGCCAGGGCTGCGGCGAGCACCGGCATCGGTCCGGCGGTGCTAGAGCATGTCCCACAGGTCGACGTCATGGTCCTCGAGTTCATTGCAGGACCCACGATGTCGGCGAAGACGTTGCAGACGGCATCGATGGTGCGGCGGATGGCGGAGTCGTTCAAGCGCTTACACGCCGCTCCTCGTTTTTTGAAAGACTTCGATATGTTCCGCCTGATCGAGGACTACCTCCGGATCGTCGATGAACACGAGGTCCCGATTCCCGCCGAGTATCGGGCGTGGCTGCCGCGGGTGGGAGAAATCGAGCGGGCGGTCCGCGTTGGGTCGCTCCCCAGTGTGCCGTGTCACAACGACTTGCTCTGCGAGAACTTCATCGACGACGGGCGGTGGTTGCGGATCGTCGACTACGAATTGAGCGGGAACAACGACGCCTGCTTCGACCTGGGCAACACCGCGCAGGAGGCGTGCCTCGATCAGGATTTGCGGGCCGTCCTCTGCGAGGCCTACTTCGGCCGGCTGGACCCCCAGCAACTGGCCCGCATGAACCTGTTTGCCCTGATGTCAGACGTCGGCTGGACGCTGTGGGGAGCCATCCAGGCCCGGATCTCGACGCTGGACTTCGACTTCACCGGTTATTACACGATGCGGTGGAATCGGGCGGTCGCGGTGTTGGAGTCGGGCCGCCTCGAAGGCTGGTTGACCGAGGCCCAGCGTGACGGCCCTTGACAGAGTTCGCATCTCAGACGAGACTTTCGGCGTATACCTAAGATTACCGTTCATCTATGGAAGGAGGATGAGATTCGTTGGCCGTGCTTGACAGTGTCCTGAAGGCGTATCAGTCACCGACCCGAATGGTGCATGCCATCGGTGCCCTGAGCGCGCTTGGGGATGAAGCGGCCGGCGTCGGCATGAAGCGGCCATTGGTCGTGACCGACCAGGGAATCGTCAAGGCGGGGTTGCTCGACGAGGCGTTGAAGCCGCTTCGCGCCGCGGGCCTGGACCCGGTGACCTACGACCAGGTCCGCGCCAACCCCGGGATCGCCCTCGTCGACGCCGGCGCCGTGTACTACAAGAAAGAGCGCTGCGATGGCCTGGTCGCGATCGGCGGCGGGAGCTCCATCGACTCGGCGAAAGGCATCGGCGTCGTCGCCGTCCACGGCGGCAGCATCGTGCAGTACGAGTGGGGGAAGGATCCCATCCACTCGCGCATTCCGCCGCTGGTGGCAGTCCCGACGACCGCCGGGACCGGCAGCGAGGTGACGCTCTGGGCGGTGATCACCGACCCTGACCGGAAAATCAAATTCAACGTCGGCGGCACCCCAAATATCGCCTCCTGGGTGGCACTCATCGATCCGCAACTGAGCGTGAACCTGCCGGCGGGCGTGACGGCCGGGACCGGCATGGACGCCCTCACGCATGCGATCGAGTGCTACACGATGGCCTACCATCAGCCGTTCACGGATGCGGTGGCGCTCCATGCCATGGAATTCTGCGGCCGCTGGTTGCGGGTGGCCTACGCGCAGGGCCACAACCTCGAGGCACGCTACAACATGAGCATGGCCGCCATGCTGGCCGGACTCGCCTACGGAACCGACTCCGCCGGCGCGGCCCACGCGATGAGCCAGAGTGCCGGCGGCGTGCACGATGCGCCGCACGGCGCCCTCACCGGCCGCCTGCTCGCCCCCGTCATGGAATACAACTACGCCGGCGAACCGGAACGTTTTGCGAGGATCGCCACGGCCCTCGGCCTCGATACCGCCAACAGGACGGTGTGGAAGGCGGCCGAGGTCGCCGTCGAGTACGTTTATCAGCTGACCGAGGACCTCGACATCCCGTCGTTGAACGAGCTCGGCTTCGCCGAGGATGAGATCCCGATGCTGGCGAAGAAGGCGGAAGAAGATTCGCAGACCATCGGCAACCCGCGCGACGTCGACGCGAGGAACTACGAAAAGATCTATGCCCGCGCCTTCGAAGCCGGACGTCATCGCAAGGTCGCGCGGGCGCTGGCCCACGCAGGGAGCTGACACCATGTGGAAGAACACGCTGCCCCGGTACGAGATCCTCGATGAGGACCAGGTCCAGCAGATCCACGACCACGCGATGCAGATCCTGCAGGAGATCGGCGTCGATTTTCTGCATCCACGCTCACTCGACATCTTCCGTAAGGCGGGACTGAAGATCGAGGATCAGCGGATTCGTTTCGAACGTGCCTTCATCGAAGAACAGGTGGCAAAAGCACCGGCGACCTTCAACGTGCAGTCCCGCAACCCGAGGAACACCGTGACCATCGGGGGTGACTACATGGTCAACGCCCCGGTGTACGGGCCGCCGTTCATCACGGATCTCGACCGGGGCCGGCGCGGCGCCACCATCCTCGACTTCACGAACTTCGACAAGATGGCGCAGGCCACGCCCCAGATCCACTGCGCCGGTGGCACCATCGTCGAGCCCGAGGACCTGCCGCTCGGCACGCGTCACCTCGACATGGTCTATTCCCACATCCGCTGGACCGACATGCCGTTCATGGGGAGCGTGATCTCGGAGGAGGGAGCGCGCGATTCCATCGAAATGGCGTCCATCCTGTTCGGCGGCCGCGCCAGCATCGAAAAAACGCCGGCCCTGCTCGCCCTGGTCAACGTCAACAGCCCGCTCCGATACGACGACCGCATGCTGGGCGCCTTGATGACCTACGCGGAGGCGAACCAGCCGGTCGTCGTCACCCCCTTCCTGATGGCGGGCGCGATGTCGCCGATGGGCCTGGTGGGGACGCTCGCGCAGCAGACTGCCGAGGCGCTGGCGGGCATCGCCCTCATCCAGCTGATCCGGCCGGGGGCACCCTGCATCTACGGCTCCTTCCTGACCAACATCGACATGCAGTCGGGCAGCCCCGCGTTCGGGACGCCGGAGTCCGGGTTGGGCATCCTGGCCAGCGCCCAGATGGCCCGCCATTACCGCATCCCATTCCGCGGCGGCGGTGCGCTGACGTCGTCCAAGGCGCCCGACGCCCAGGCCGCCTACGAATCGATGATGTGTATGTGGCCGACCGTGCTCGGTGGGGTGCACTTCGTCCTCCACGCGGCGGGCTGGCTGGAGAGCGCCCTGCTCGCCTCCTACGAGAAGTTCATCATCGACGTCGAGGCCCTCCGCATGTTCGAGTGGATGCTGGAAAAGGGCCTACCCTTCGACGAGGAGGGGTTCGCCATGGATGGGATTCGCGAGGTCGGTCCCGGCGGTCACCACCTCGGCTCGGAGCACACCATGCGGCACTATCGCACCGGCTTCTACCGCCCGCTGATCTCCTCCACGGAGAACTACGACCGATGGCAGCGGATGGGCGCGCGGACCGCCGACAAGGTCGCCAACGAGAAGTGGAAGCAGCTCCTGGCCGATTACAAGGACCCGGGTATCGATTCGGGCGTCGATGAGCAGATCAAGGCCTTCATCGAGGTCCGTAAAGACGCGATCCTCCATGCCAGGGTTTGATGACCCGCCGGACCGCGCCCGGGTCGTCATCATCGGCGCCGGCATCGTCGGGAGCAGCGCCGCCTACCATCTGACCCGCCTCGGCTGGAAGGACATCGTCGTCCTCGACCAGGGTCCCCTCTTTCGGGCGGGCGGCTCCACGTCGCACGCCCCCGGCATGGTGTTTCAAAACAACGTCGCTCGCACCACCTGCCACTTCGCGATGCGCTCCGTCGATTCCTATCGCGAACTGCAGCTCGACGGAGAGCCGCTCTGGCTGGAAACCGGCAGTCTCGAGGTGGCCACCACGCAGGAACGATGGGAAGAGTTGAAGCGCAAGCAGGGGCATGCAACCTCCTGGGGCCTACAGACGCAGCTCGTCAGTCCCGAGGAGGTCAAGCGCATGGTCCCCATCATGCGGACCGATCATCTCTTCGGCGCTATCCATGTGCCACGCGACGGCTGCGTCCGCACCGTCAAAGCCTGCGAGGCGCTCGCGCGCCAGGCCGAGCCGAAGGGCGCGCGCTTTATCGGCTCGACGCGGGTGACGGGAATCGAGGTCCGGCGCGGCCGGGTCGCTTCGGTGACGACCGACCGCGGACGGATCGAGACCGAGCACGTCCTGTCGGCGGCCGGCATCTGGGGACCCGTGGTTGGCAGAATGGCAGGCGTCCCCATTCCGCTGCAACCGATGCAGCACCTCTACGCCATCACGGACCCACTCCCCGAGTTGGCGGGCGAGACGGGCTGGCAGTCGATGCCGATCGTTCGCCACCAGGATCGGTCGATGTATTTCCGACAGCACCACCGGGGGTACCTGTTCGGCTCCTACCGGCATGAACCCGTTCTCGTCGACGCCCAAGAATTGCGACATTCCTGGGAGGACGGCATGATGCCCTCCTGCGCACCCTTCCGGGACGACCTCTTCGAGGCCGCGGTGGGCTACGCCCGCGAACTGTATCCGCCGCTGGAGTCCGCCGAGCTGGTCGAGAAAGTGAACGGGATGTTCTCCTTCACGCCCGACGCCCACACCTTGATCGGCGAGTCACTCGACGTCCGCGGCTTTTGGTCGTGCGAGGCAATCTGGCTGACGCACGGGCCGGGAGCGGCGCAGGCGGTCGCCGAGCTGATGGTCGATGGCGACTCGAGCCTCGACCTCCGCGAGGAGGATCTCAACCGCTTCTATCCGCACGTCTTCAGCCACAGCTACCTTAAGACCCGCGGCGCACAAAACTATCGAGAGATCTACGACATCATCCATCCGCTGCAGCCGATGGAACGTCCGCGCAAGCTGCGGCTGTCGCCATTCTCCGAGCGACAGGACCAGCTTGGCGCGGTCTTCTTCGAGGCGGCCGGTTGGGAGCGCCCACAATGGTTTGAGTCGAACCAGTCGACGCTCGACGGCCAGGTCTTTCCGACCCGTAGCGGCTGGGCCGCCCGTTTCTGGTCACCGGTCCAAGCCGCGGAGCATCGGGCGGCCCGCGAGCGCGTCGTGCTCTTCGATGCCACGCCCTTCGTCAAGCTCGAGGTGAGCGGCGCCGGCGCGCTGGCCTACCTGCAACGGATCGCCGCCAACCAGATGGACCGGCCGCCGGGAAAGGTGACGTATACCGCGATGCTCAACGAGCGCAGCGGCATCATGACCGACCTCACGGTGACACGCCTCGCCGAGGAGCGCTTCTGGGTGGTGACGGGCGGCGGCGTCGGGATGCACGACCTCGCCTGGATGCGGCGCCAGCTTCCCGACGATGGTTCGGTGCAGCTGCGCGACCTCACCTCCAGCTGGTGTTGCATCGGCGTCTGGGGCCCGCGCGCGCGCGACCTGCTTCAGCCGCTCACCGAGGAGGACCTGTCGAGGGAGGCTTTCCCCTATCTCAGCGCCCAGTCCGTCACCGTCGGAGGCGTGCCGGCTTATGCGATTCGGATTTCCTATGTCGGCGAGCTCGGCTGGGAGATCTACGCACCCACCGAGTACGCACTTCGGCTCTGGGACACGTTGTGGGAGGCGGGCCGTGCGCTCGGCGTCGCGCCCCTGGGCGGGGGTGCCTTCGACTCACTGCGCCTGGAAAAGGGCTACCGGCTGTGGGGCGCGGACATTCACAGCGAGTACAACCCCTACGAGGCCGGGCTGGGCTTCGCCGTCCGGCTGGACAAAGGTGCCTTCATTGGCCGCGAGGCGCTGCGGCAGATCAAGGCGCGCGGCATCGACCGGAAGCTCTGCTGCCTGACGTTCGATGACCCGGCGGTTGCCGTGCTGGGCAAGGAGCCGATTTTCGCCGCCGAACAATGCGTCGGCTACGTGACGAGCGCGAATTACGGGTACACCGTCGGGAAGAGCATCATCTATGGTTACCTGCCGCTCGAGTTCACCGCGGAAGGAACCGCGGTCGAGGTGCAGTACTTCGGCCGACGCCATCGGGCGACGGTAACCCGCGAGCCGCTGTACGACCCAGCCATGACCCGCTTGAAAGAGATACCCGCCGCTGCCGCATCAGGAGGAAGAGGATGAAGGTCGTCGCCAAGACGGAGACGCTGCAGATGTTCGTCGAGGGCCGCTGGGTCGATTCCGAGGGCGGCGAGACGTTCGAGGCCTCCAGCCCCGCGACCGGCGAGGTGATCGCGCGCCTTCCGAAAGGAACCAGGGCCGATGCGGGCCGGGCGGTCGAAGCCGCGGACCGGGCGCGTCCCGCGATGGCCGGGCTGGGCGCCTTCGAGCGCGCGGCTCTGCTTCATCGCGTGGCGGATGTCATGGAACGCCGGCGGGATGAGCTCGCCCGCTGGCTGACGCTCGACCAGGGCAAGCCCTTCAAGGCCGAGGCCGTTGGCGAGGTGGGCGAAGCGATCGAGTACTTCCGCATCGCCGCCGAGGACATCAAGCGGCTGGAGACCAATGTCATCCCCTCGATGAGCAAGAACAAGCTGGTTTTCACGCTGCGGGTTCCCCGCGGAGTGTACGGCGTGATCACGCCATGGAACTGGCCACTCACGATGGCGACCGAGATGATCGCCCCGGCACTCGCCGGCGGCAACACCCTCGTCTGGGCGCCGGCCTCCTCGACCTCCGCGATATCGGTGAAGTTGATGGAATGCCTCGCCGAGGCCGACCTGCCGAGCGGCGCGGTCAACCTGGTCACCGGTCCCGGATCGGTGGTCGGCGATGAGATCGCCGGACATCCGCGGATCGCCGGGGTCGGCTTCGTCGGTTCGACCGAAACGGGCCGATCGGTTGCCCGCCGCGCGGCGGGCAAGCACGTGATGCTGGAGCTGGGTGGCAATGGCCCGGTCGTCGTCTTCCACGACGCGGACGTTGACAAGGCGGTCGAAGGTACCATCGTCGGCTGCTTCCTCTGCGCCGGGCAAAGCTGTACGGCCGGCGAGCGGATCCTCGTCGAGCGCGCTATCCAGGACGCCTTCATCGACCGCCTGACGCGCGCGGTCAAGGAGATCAGGCTGGGTGATCCCTTCGACGATGCGACGACGATGGGACCATTGAACAATGAGGGCGTCGCCACCAAGATGGACGAGCACGTTGCGGACGCAGTGGCCCGCGGCGCGGAGATCGTGACTGGCGGGTGTCGGGCGTCACGCTTTCCGACCCGCCTGTATTACGAGGCCACCGTGCTTCGCGGCGTCGACCCGCAGATGCGCGTCAGCCGGGAGGAAACGTTCGGACCGATCGCCCCGGTCATCCCCTTCGAGGGTGAGGCCGAGGCGCTTTCGATCGCCAACGATTCGCCCTACGGATTGCTCGGATCGGTCTACACCAGGGACATCGACCGCGCGCTGCGCTTCGCCCAGCGGTTAGAGACCGGCTGGGTCAACGTCAACGAGTCGTCCAACTATTGGGAGGCGCACATCCCGTTCGGTGGCCGAGCTGGAAAGGAGAGCGGCATCGGCCGAGTCGGCGGCCATCGCGCGATCGAACAGATGACAGACCTGAAGACGATCATCGTCGACGTCAAGGAGAGCTGAGACGGCCACCAGCCCAGGCAACGTCCCGGCAGCTGACGTCATCGCCGAGGCCGAGCGCATCGTGGCCGCAGCCGGCGAGGCGCGGGTGCCGCTGAAGTTGGTGGGCGGCGCCGCGGTCAACCTCCACTCCCCCAGCGCGAGGCAACCTCCGCTCAAGCGGAAGTACGGCGATCTCGATTTCGTCGCGCCCTCGAGGCAGCTGGCCCAGGTCCAGAAGCTGTTCGAGTCGCTCGGTTACCAGGGCGACCGCCGCTTCAACACCCTCAATGGGCACCAGCGCCTTCTCTACCTGGACGGCGTCAACGGCCGGCAGATCGACATCTTCATCGACCGCATGCGCATGTGTCATGTCATCGAGCTGGCTGACCGGCTGGGGGGTGACGGTGCCTGCCTGACGCCCGCCGACCTACTGCTCAGCAAGCTCCAGGTCTTCGAGATGAACATGAAGGACCTGGTGGACCTCACCGCCCTGCTGCTCGACCATCCCATCGCGGACCACGACAACGACGCCATCAACGCGGACTACCTCGCCCGCTTGCTCTCTCAGGATTGGGGGTTGTACCGGACACTGCAGCTGAACACGCAGCGACTTCGCCAAACGGCCAAAGAGCTGCCCGTGGCGTCGGAAACGGTCGAGCAGCGGCTCGACCAGCTCTGGAACCGCATCGAGGCCGAGCCCAAATCGCTGAAGTGGCGGTTGCGCGCCCGGGTCGGCGATCGCGTGAGCTGGTACGAGCTCCCCGAGGAAGTCCGGCAGCCCTACCAGGCGGAATAGATCCAACCGGCCATTGACACGGTTGCCACCTCGCCCGATAGTGTGGAGGGCAGGACCGGCGCGGTTCCGGTCGGTTTCGCAAGGAGGGCGGCGATGGCACCCAGCAGGCACCGCGGTGGCGACAACATCCGTGTGCTCTTTATCGAAGACGACGCCGCGGTCGCGGAGATGTACAAGTTGAAGCTCGAGCTCGATGGCTACGAGGTCACGATCGTTTCCGGCAGCGATGGCGTGGTCGACCGCGCGGCTTCGCTGCGGCCTGACCTTGTCTTCCTCGATGTCCGGCGGCGGCAAAAGGAGGGCATTGAGATCCTCCGCGCCGTGCGGGCCACCGACGCGACGCAGCACGTCCCAGTCATCATCCTGTCCAACCAGCGACCGCAGTACATGGCCGGCATCGGGTTTGGGACCGATGCGATGGATTACGTGATCCGCGTCGACCCCACGCTCAGCTCACTTACCGACCCGGCCGACACCGCAGATAAGGCGAATGCCTTGCGGGCGTAGCGCGGAAACTAGCGCGGCAAAACCGCCCGGGTAATAGACCATGACGAGGATCAACACGATTCCATAGATGACGAGGTCGAGCCCAGGGAAGCGGTCCAGGTTTGCCCGCAACCACTCCGTGATGAAGATCATGGGAAAAGCGATCGCGGCCGGGCCCCAGAGACTCCCGCGACCGCCAAGATAGGCAATGACGAGCACCTGGACCGTTTGCGTCGTGTTCATCACATCAGGGGTGAGAATCGCGTAGTAGTGGGCGTAGAAGGCGCCCAGCCACCCGGCGAACATGCAGGAGAGCGTGAAATTGAGAATGCGGTAACGGGTTGGGTTGACGCCCGAGGCACGGGCGGCCTCCATGTTCTGGCCGATGGCGCGGAAGGCCAGGCCGGTGCGTGACTCGGTGACAGCCTTGAGCACGAGATAGGTCACGACCATCATCCCGAGCGCGATGTAGTAGAAGGGCAGGTTCGAATCCGACTCGAGGAAGGTCGGCACGCTCAATCCCAGCGGGCCGCGCGTCAGCGGTGTGATGTTGCGGGTGATGCCCAGCAGCGCCAGGCCGAGGAACCAGGCGGCGACCGCCGCATAGATCCCCCGGAAGCGCAGCGTGAGTACCCCGGTGAAGAGGCCGAGCAGGCCGGCGACGAGCACCCCGGCGAACATGCTGATGACCGGCGGAAGGTTGAAATGAATCGCGACCAGGGCTGAGGCGTAACCGCCCGCGCCGCTGAAGGCGGCAAAGCCGAAGTTGACGACATTGATGTAGCCGGCCGTGAAATCGAAAGCGATCGCGAGCCCGGCAAACAAGGCACCGGCGACCAGCCAGCGACGGATGTCCTCCTGGTCGAAGGGCGGGATCAGCGGCAGCACCAGCAGGACGATGGCGCCCAGCGCCAGGCCCCTGCGCCGCTTGAGGTAGGCGATCACTGCTCCCAGACTCCGCGGACGCCGCGACCGAACAGCCCGTTGGGCCGCAAGGCGAGAATGACGACGATCAACGCGAAGGGCACGACGTCCTCCCACTGCGATCCGATGAAGTAGGAGGTGCTGGTCTGGAAGAGCGCGATGATGAAGCCGGCCACCACCGCCCCGCCGACGTTGCCCAGCCCGGCGAGGATGACGACCGTCCAGGCGACGTACAACGGCTTGATGCCGACGTACGGAAAAGCGGGGAAGTTGAAAAGGAGCGTCGCGCCGGCGAGAGCGGCCAGTCCGCTGCTGATGGCGAAGGTCAGTGTCTGGATGCGGCTGATGTCGATGCCCGACATGAGGGCGCCGGCCTCGTCCTGCGACACGGCGCGGATGGCGCGACCAAGGCGGGCGAAGCGGAGCAGTGCCCAGAGTCCGGAAATCGCCACCGCGCCGACGGCGAGGGCAAAGACCCGGTCGATAGCGATGCCAACGCCCAGGACATGAATCGGTGGCGCCGTGAAGTAGGCTGGAATACCACGGTAGTCCGTGCCCCAGATCAGCTGGTAGCCATTGATCATCACCACCGAGATGCCGACGGTGACCACGAAGGTGTTCATCACCCATTGTTCTCGGATGCGGCGCCGCATCTGGCCAAAGATGACGACGTCGAGTAAGCCACCGACCAGCATCCCTACCAAGAGCGCCACCAGGATCGTGATGATCGGCGCCGCCCAGGCCAGCCCGCCGCCGATCCGCGGGCTCACATTGGTGAAGACGAGGTAGCCGGATAGCGATCCCACGAGGAAAAACTCGCCCTGGGCGAAGTTGGGAATGTTCATGACGCCGAAGACGAGGGCGAGGCCGGCGGCCACCAGCGCCCAGATGGCTCCCGTCACCAGGCCGTTGACGATGATGAACGGGCCGGCGCGGGCCGTGCCGACGATCGCGACGGCCGCGGTCACCGCGAGCGTGAGGACGACGGGCGAGCGCATGCTCGCGAATTCAAGGCGCGATCGCCGCCCGTGCCGACGCGCCTGCTTGACCGCGCTCATCGCAGCCCCATGTAGACCTCCTGGATGTGAGCGGTCTCCTGCAGGCGGCGGGCCGGCCCTTCGAGAACGACCGCACCCTGCTCCAGGACATAGGCGCGATCGGCCATCTCCAGGGTGCCGGGAACGTTCTGCTCGACCAGCAGGATCGTGAGCCCGTCCTGGCTGAGCCGCTTGAGGGCGGCAAAGACGGACTGCGTCAGCAAGGGCGCGAGCCCGAGCGACGGTTCATCGACGAGCAGCAGGGCAGGCCGTCCCATCAACGCGCGTCCAATGGCGAGCATCTTTCGCTCGCCCCCACTCAGGGTTCCTGCCAGTTGTGGCCGGCGCTCGGCGAGCCGCGGGAACAGGTCGAACACGAAGTCGAGGCTCTGCCGCCGGATCTCGTGGTCGGTGATCGCGTAGGCGCCGAGCAACAGGTTTTCATAGACGCTCATGCCGGTGAACAGGTTCAGGGTTTCGGAGACATAGCCCATGCCCAGACGGCTGACCCGGTTTGCCTTGAGCCCTGCGAGCGAGCGGTTGCGGAAACGAATCTCACCGCGCCAGGGTCGCAGCATCCCGGCGATGCACTTGAGCATCGTCGACTTGCCGGCGCCGTTCGGTCCGAGGATGGCAACCAGCTCGCCCTCCTCAACGCGCAGGTTGACCCCGTGAAGCACCTGCAGGAAGCCGTAGCCGGAGTCGACCGCCTCCACCTCCAGCATCAGCGTCGTTGCCCCAGATAGGCTTCGATGACCGCCGGGTCACCCGCGACCTCCCTGGTCGGGCCGTCGGCAATCTTCTCGCCCTGGCGCAGCACGGCCAGCCGGTCACACAGGCCGAGGATGGTGCGGATGACGTGCTCGACCATGATGATGGTCACGCCGCTGTCGCGGATCTTGCGCAGGATGTCCTCCAGCGCGCCGAGCTGGCCTGTCATCAAGCCCGCCGCCAGCTCATCGAGCAAGAGGAGCTTCGGACGCGAGGCAAGCGCCCGGGCGAGGTCGAGGCGCTTCAGCTCTACAGTATTCAGGCCGCTGACGGGGGTGCCCTCCGGATGGGGGAAGTCCACGAAGCGCAGTGAGCGGCGCGCCTGCTCAAGTGGCGGCACGCCATCCGTGGGCGACCCGAAGTGGGCGGCCACCAGCACCGTGTCGATCGCCGTCATTCGCGGGAAGGGTTGCGGAATCTGGAAGGTACGGCTCAAGCCCAGGTGGCAGAGGCGCTCCGCCGGCGACCCGGTCGTGTCCTGGTCGCGGAAGATGACGCGGCCGTCATCTGGTCGCTGTGCCCCGGCGACACAGTTCAGGAACACGGATTTCCCCGCGCCATTGGGGCCGACCAGCCCGAAGATGGAGCCCTCCTCGACCGCGAGCGACACGCGGTTGACCGCGACCAGTCCGCCGAAGCGTTTGGTGAGCTGTCGCGACTGCAGAATGGCCACGGCTCGCTGGACCGATGGGGCGGTCTTGACGACCGCCCCTGGTCACTGCTCCGCTATCAGGCGGGCGCCTTGAAGTCGGTGGTCTTGACGTCCGGCGGGAAGACGATCTGTCCCTGGCCGCCCGAGTACTGGATGACCGGGAAGATGTACTCGCCTTTCCCAATCACGGGGTCCGGGATGGTGTCCTGGGTGAATTTGTACTCGTGCATGATGATCCCGCTGGTGTAGGTGAGCTTGCCGGTCCAGAGCTCGTCCTGGGCAACCTTATAGATGTTCTCCTTCGTCAACGAACCCGTCTTGTCCAGGGTGCGCTGCAGGACCTTCAAGCAGAACCCCGTCCAGTCGTAGGCCAGCCCCGCTGCGCTCGGGCTGGGATCCGAGCCGAAGCGGCTCTTGAAGGTGCTGACGAACTGCTTGGCCGCATCCGTCGCGAAGAGCGGCTGCATGTCAACGACGCCGTCCGACGCGGCCCCGGTCAGTTTGTAGAACTCGCCTACGTAACCCAAGCCGTCGGCCACGAGGACGCTGCCGGGCAGCCCGACTTCCTTGAACTGCTTGACGAGCGCGCTCATCGTCTCCGGTGCAGTGCTCGTGCCCGCCAGCACCGAAACGTGCTCGTTCTTGAAGCGGTTGAGCAGGGCGTGATGATCGGTCTGATCGATCGCGAAGAATTGGGCGTCCTTCTTGGTCCAGCCCAGGCTGGCGAATCGCTTGTCCAGTGCGCTGGTGAGGCTGTGGCCCCAGTCGGTGTCCTCGCCCCAGAGCGCATAGGTCTTGCCGTTGGCCGGTGTGTAGGCGCCCGAGGTCGCGAAGGCATCGAGGGCATCGGCGTACGGGGTGGCCAGGTTACCGGGGATCGGCCAACCCTTGGCCGCCCAGTACCCGTACTTGGCCTGGTCGCTCTTGAACTTCTGATTGACGATCTCCGTCGCGCCCATGCCGAAGAAATACGGCACTTTGTGCCGTGCCGCGACGTCCATCATCGCTACGGCATCGGAGCTGTGCCAGTTGAGGCAACCCATGCCAATGCCCTTGCTGACGATGGCCTCTTCGAGCGCGCTCGAGGCCTTATCCGGTTTGGAGGCCTCGTCGACCCATACCGGCGTGATCTTGTAGTCGCCGATCTTGTAGTTGACCTTCTCCAGCGCGAGCGTGGCTGCGCCCTTGAACTCCGCACCGGTCTTCGCCACCGGGCCGGTGTACGGGCCACCGATGCCGAGCTTAAACTCCTTACTGCCGCCCGCCGCGTTCGACGAGCCGCAGGCGACGAGCGTCAGCGCTACCGTGGCGACCAATGCGACGAGGGTGCTTCCCCGCTTCATGCCCTTCTCCTCCCAAATCGTGCTTCCCCGACTCCGATGGCGCCGGCCGTGCCTTGGATTCTATGCGGCCGTCATGGGACAAGCAAGCAGAGGGCTCGACTCAGGCGACCCGCTGCCGCTTTTCGACGTACATCGACCGATCAGCCGCCGCCAGCAGACTCACCGCGGTGGTCCCGTCGCCTGGAAACGCCGCCGTCCCGATCGACACCGAGACCGCGCCCGCGGGATCGTCCGGGTTCAGCAGCGTCCCACCGATCCGTCGGGCGAGAGACACGGCGCCGACGCTGTCTGTGCCAGGCACCAGAAGGACGAACTCGTCGCCGCCCCAGCGGGTGGCAAGATCGGCCTCTCGAAGATCACCGCTGATCACCGAGGCGACCCGCTTCAGGACGGCGTCGCCCGCCGCATGGCCGCGGGCGTCATTCACCTGCTTGAGTCCGTCCACATCGAGCATGAGGATGGCAAACGACTCTCGTGAATCGGGGGCAAGCCGCTCGTCGAGCGCCTCCTCGAATGCACGACGGTTCGCCAGTCCGGTCAGCGGGTCCGTTCGTGCCGAGGCCGCGAGCCGCTCGATTAGGCCGGCATTGAAAATGGCCACCGCCGCCTGGTTGGCGAGAATCGTGAGCAAGCGCAGGTGGTCACCGGTGTACTGGTTGATGCCCACCTTCACGTTGACGATGACCCCGATAAGCCGGTCCTCGAAGATCACCGGGACGGCGAGCATCGATTCGTTGGCGCGGGTGGTTCCCGGAATGTGCACCGCCTTTGGATGGCCCTCGGTGTCGCCGACGAGCGCCCCTTGTTTGGTTTCGGCGACCCAGCCGGTGATGCCCTCGCCCACCTGGATGGCGAGCGTTTCGGCGGTGACGCCTTCGTACTCGGCCCGCTTGGTATCGCTGAAGTAGGCCGGCCTCAGCGTACGGCCGTCGTCCTCGAGCAGGTAGATCCGGCACTGGTCATAGGGCAACAACGTCGTGATCGCCCGACCGATCGTGTCGCAGATCTCGGGCACGCTCACGACCGTCGCCAACTGGGCCCCCAACTGCTGGATAGCGTCGAGATGCTGGGTCCAGGAATGCACAAGCGGCCTGCGATCTTCGTGCAGCGCACTCGCCGTAGTTCCATTGGCGGCGACCTCGCCGGCTGCGATCACCTCCAGCAGCGCGTCAGCCACCTTCGGGTCGAATTGCCGACCAGACTGGACACGGATTTCGCTGAGGATCCACTCGCGCGGCCGGGCGCGCCGGTAGGGGCGGTCACTGGACATCGCCTCGAAAGCATCACAGGCATGGATGATGCGCGCCTCGATCGGGATCTGCTCGCCGCTTAACCCATCCGGGTAGCCACCGCCATCCCATCGTTCGTGTTCGGCCCGGACGACGGGGCGGATGCGGGCGAGGAATGGCACTGAGGCGACGATGCGTTCACCAATCACCGGATGTTCCCGGATGATGGCAGTTTCCTCGTCATCGAGTGGACCTGGTTTGTTGAGGATGTAGCCGGGGATGCCGATCTTGCCGATATCGTGCAGCAGCGCGCTGTACTCGAGAAATCGCAGAGTCTCCTCGGGAAGCCCAAGCCGCTGGCCGACCGCCCTGGCCAGCGCGGCGGTTTCGCGCGAGTGCGCCTCGGTGTGGCGGTCCTTGGCGTCGAGGGCGGCGGCGAGCGCCTCGATGGTCGACAGGTAGCTGTCCTCGAGCTCCAGGCGCCGCCGCTCAGCCAGCTGGTTTTCCGCCCGTAACGCCTTGCGCACCAGGGCCGGGATATACGCGCATATCACCATCGACGCCGCAAGCAGGACGAGGAAGCGCACGTAATAACTGTCCCATCCCTGGATCGCGATGGGCAGGGCGGCCGCAACAATCGCACTGACCAGCACAGCGACCGCTGTCTGGAATTCGAGGATAGAGGCGGTGAACACCACAATGACCAGGTACAGGACCGATAAATGCGAGTGGGTTCCACCCGTGGCAAAAACGCCGACGGTCAGCATGGCGAGCCCGCCAAAAACCACCGGGACGACCCAACGAGCAGGGATCTCCGCCCATGGCAATACCCAGCACACGATGCCGGCCGCACAGGCGAGCGCGGTGACGACCCATTCCGTCGGGTAGTTGACCTGCAAGTCGCTTCCGAGATAGTTGGTGGCCATCACGATCGTCGCCAGCCCCCAAAACGACACCGCCGCAACCTTGAACGTCGCACGGTGCAACTGCAGGGTGGCCGGGCGACGGCTTGTCATGCTGGCGGATACAACGCCCCCTCTTGGAGCTTCCGTCGCCCACGGCCCGGCTAGCATAGTCCGGCATGTTCTGGGCGTTCGTCGAAGCGTCGCAGATCTCGGGCAGCTCGGTCCGGATCGACGGCAAAAAGGGTCATCACCTGGCGCGGGTCCTCCGCGTGCGTCCCGGCGAGCGCGGTGTCGCCGTTACGGACGGCCACGAATATGAGCTCGAGGTGATCGAAATCGAGGGCGAGCGCGTGGTTGGTCGCGTCCTCGGTGAGCGGTCCGCTCGCGGCGAGGCGGCCATTCCGGTCGCGCTGCTCCAGGCGGTGCTGCCGAACCCTGATTTCGATGCCGTGATCGAGGGCGGGACCGCGGTCGGAATCCGACGGTTCGTCGCTATTCAGGCCGCGCGCTCGATCGGGCGCCCGCCGGCCGGCCGACTTGTGCGGTGGCAGGCGATCGCGCAATCGGCGGCAGAGCAGAGCCATCGCGGGGAGATCCCGGAGGTGGCCGGGCCGATGGGCCTGTCGCCGGCGCTCGATCGCGTGGCCGGCAGCCGACTACTCGCCCTCGATCCGGCGGCCTCGACGCCGCTGATGCGCGCGATCGATGGCTCACCGGCCTACGCCATCGCGGTCGGACCAGAAGGTGGTTGGACCGATGATGAGATGACCACATTTCGAGATCGTGGAGCCATCGCGGTCAACCTCGGTCCGCGCGTCCTGCGGGCCCGTCTGGCTCCCGTGGTGGCCGCTGCTATCCTCGTCCAACAGCGATGAACGTCTCGATTCAAACGCTCGGATGCAAGGTGAATTTCGCCGAAATGGCCGAGCTCGGCGACCGGCTGGCGCGCGCCGGCTTCACCGTGTCGGACGGCGATAAAGATGCCGACATCTGCGTGATCAACAGCTGCACCGTCACCGCACAGGCCGATCGCAAGCTCCGGACCATGGTGCACGGCCTGCGTCGCCGTCACCCGCTGGCGCAGCTGATCCTGACTGGTTGCCACGTCGACAATCCGAACCCGCGCGTCTCCGCGGTTCCGAGCGTCGATGTCGCGTTCAGCAACGCGCGGAAAGGCGAGATCTACGACTACCTCACCTCAACCTTCGCGCCGGCCGCGGATCAGCGCGGCTCGACAACCTTTACGCGTTCCCGATTCTTCCTCAAAGTTCAGGATGGCTGCAATCACCGCTGCACCTACTGCATCGTGTGGCGCACGCGCGGCGTGTCGCAAAGCGAGGACGAATCCGCGCTGATCGCGCGGGCGCGGCAGGCAGTCGCCGATGGCTATGGC
>VBFR01000025.1 GCA_005889345.1 Chloroflexota bacterium | reverse complement strand
GGTCGACGTACCGCCGGCAGAGATCGAAGGTGCGCTGCCGCGTCTTGCGGACCGCGGCGCCGTCGACGAAGGTGTTGATCTCGTCGAGCTCGACGATGCGGCCCTGTTTGAGGGACTCGTACATCGAGGGCGACCCGGCCGGCTCGGCGCCGACCACGACGACCGCCGGATTCTTCCCCTTTATATAGGATGCGACGCCCGAGGCCAGGCCGCCGCCGCCGATCGGGACGATGACGACCTCGACGTCACCACCTGTGGCGTCGAAGATCTCCTTGCCCACGGTGCCCTGCCCGGCGATCGTCTCCATGTCGTCGAAGGGATGCACGAAGACGCCTTGCTTCCGCGCGCAGTATTCCTCGGCGGCCGCACTCGACTCGTCGTAGGAGTCCCCCACCAGCCGGATCTCGACGAACTCGCCGCCGAAGTGCTCCACCCGCTCGATCTTCTGGGTCGGGGTGATGCGCGGCATGAAGATCGTGCCGCCGATCCCGAGGTGGGCGCAGGCGAAGGCGACGCCCTGGGCGTGGTTGCCGGCGCTGGCGCAGACGATCGGGCGCTTGCGATCCTCGGGCGAGAGCGAGGCGATCTTGTTGTAGGCGCCCCGGATCTTGAACGACCGCACCGCCTGCATGTCCTCCCGTTTTATAAGGATGCGGGCGCCGTATTGCTCGGAGAGCCGGATCGACGGCTGTAGCGGCGTCGTCGAAGCGATGCCCTCGAGCCGCTGCTCGGCCTCGTCGATCGCGCGCACCATCTCCATGGTTGAGCGATTGTACTGTTAGCTGGTGGAGGCGTACATCTGCCGCACCTGCGGCGTGCAGCAGGCCGAAAGCGAGGGCCCGCCCTCGCGCTGCGCGATCTGCGACGACGAGCGGCAATACGTTCCGCCCGGCGGACAGCGCTGGGTGACGCTCACCGGGCTCCGCGGCGAAGGCTACCGGGTGGATGCGCGCGACCTCGAGCCGGGGCTGACCGGGATCGGCGCCGATCCGCCAGTCGGTATCGGACAGCGCGCGCTGCTGGTCCAGACGCCCAACGGCAACTTTCTCTGGGACTGCTTTGGTTTCATCGATAACGAGGGCATCGCGGCCGTCCGCGCGCGGGGCGGCCTCCACGGCATCGCGATGTCGCATCCCCACTTCTACGGTGTCAACGTGGAGTGGAGCCGCGCCTTCGGGAACGCGCCGATCTACATCCCGAAGGCCGATCGCGAATGGGTGATGCGACCCGATCCCGCGGTCAAGTTGTGGGAGGGCACCGTCGAACCGCTCCCGGGCGTGACGCTGATCCAGGCGGGCGGGCACTTTGAAGGGAGCGCCGTGCTCCATTGGGCTGGCGGGGCCGAGGGCCGCGGCGCATTGTTCACGGGCGACACCATCACGGTGGCATCGGATCGGCGGTTCGTGAGCTTCATGCGGAGCTATCCCAACCTGATCCCCCTGTCGGCAAGCGAGGTCCGGCGAATCGTGGCCACGGTCGAGCCATATGAATTCGACCGAATTTACGGTGGCTGGTGGGACAGGATCGTGGATCGCAACGGGAAAACCGCCATCCAGAAGTCGGCCGAGCGATACATCCGCTGGATCGAGGGTCGAGCCTAGAACTCCTGCGGCGATTCACATAGTCGTTACCGACCCGGGAGGAGTTCGTGGCGAGCGGCTTAGCGGATTAGCGCGAAGCCGTGGCTGAGCTGCGGCAACGGGTGAAATCTCGCTGACGGGCGAACGAAACACCCCCTCCGGACATATATTCGATTCACTCGGAGGCCGGAGCGAGGCCCTCGAGGACGAACTCATTCGGCAGGAGGAACATTCGCATGAGCAAGCGCGAGAAGAAGCACGGCGACCAGGGCGGGCAACCGCAACCAGGCCAGCAGTGGCCGCAGAAGCAGGGTGGCAGCCAGCCGGGCCAGAACTGGCCTTCGAAGCCGGCGGGTCAGCCTGAGAAAACGACCACGTGGCCGACGCAGCCCGGTCAGGGCCGCTAACGCTCCAACCTTCGAAAAGAAACGGCGCCCCATCGCGGGGCGCTGTTTTTTTATTTGTGGAACGTCGACAGCCGCTTCGCCTCATCGTCGACTTCTCGGCGCGCGGCTTTCGGAAGCGGCTCGAATGGTTTGACCTCGACGCGGCCGCCCTCGTAGCGCCAGGTGCCGGCGACGGCGCCATCGACCAGGAAGGTCGGGACTGAGTGCGGCGTCTTCGTGTTGAATACCAGCGGCCGGTACTCCTCCGGCAGGATCTGGGTGCGCCGGGCGTGGACCAGCAGCGTCGCATCCCAGGTTGGCAGGAAGCGGACAGGCGCCGGCGTTTCCGGATCGGTCAGCGGCGCGCGCGGAAGATCGAGGAGCTCCTTCCCTTTCTCATCGCGGAATCGCCGGAGCGAGAGCCGATCGATCGTAGTTAATAAGGTTGTGTGGGGGATGCCGGCCCAGTCGGCGATCTCTCGCACCGTCGCCGGGCCGAACGCCCCCAGGTAGCGACGAACGACGTGCTCGAGTCCAGCCGACTCGGTCACCGCTGCTGGTCGAACCCAGGTGTCGGCGAGTCCATAGAGATCGGCTTTACGTTGGTCCCACGTGCCCGAGGGTGGCACGCGAATCATGTCGACCCAGAGCCCGATGCCGTTCCAGGCGATCGATGGGAAGCCGCGGCGTGCGAGCAGTTGCTTGAGGTCAGCGGCGCGCCGTGGGCCTGCCGCGAGCTCTTCGCGAAAGATGGGCACCGCTGCCGCGACATCGACCTCTCCGAAACCCTTGCGTGTGACGCGGCGCCACCATTCCTGGCGGCCCCTCCTGACCGCCGATAGGAAGAGCCAGTAGTCCCTGGCCGAGACCATGTGAATCGTGCTGCGCAGCAGCGTGCCCTGAATCACGCGTCGCTGCTCGAGCGCCGTCGTCAGCATATCGCGCCGGAAGTTGCGCTTACGCGACCAGAGGCCGACATATCCCGACGCCGCGTACTGCGTCTGCAGCCCGCCGACCCGCTCGATCGTCTGGACGAGGGGTAGGGACGAGCGTTCGAGTAAGAACTGGCGGGCGAGCAAGGCGCGGTTGAGCTCGCGCGTCGTCAGGACGCGTGACGGATTGCCTAGGTAATCCGGACTAGGCTTGCCTATGAATCCGCTCATTTTTGTGACAAGGGCGCAACTTTTTTCTCCCTCTGACTAGGACTCGCACCTTCTCACTCTGAATACGTACATACGTCTTGTGTCGTTGCGAGTCCTGATCCTGGAGGACCGGCCAGATGACGCCCTGCTGGTCACCGAGCACTTGCGACGCGCCGGCCTCGACATCGCCTGGGAGCGGGTGGAGACGGAGGAGGAATTCGGGGCCAAGCTTCGCGCCGGCTGGGACCTGATTATCGCCGACTACACGCAGCCGCAGTTCAATGCGCCGCGCGCGCTGGCCATACTCAAAGCGGCCGACCTGGACATTCCATTCATCGTTGTCTCGGGAAACATCGGTGAAGACGCCGCCGTAGACGTCATGCGCAGTGGTGCGCACGACTACGTCTTCAAAGGCAATCTCCAGCGTCTGCGTCCGGCCGTCGACCGCGAGCTGCGCGCCGCGGCCGAACGAAAAGCCGCCCGGCTGGCGCAGGACGAGCACGTGCGGCGGCTCAGCAGCATTTTCGATAGCGCCCTCGATGCCGTCGTCACGATGGACGCGAGCGGCATCATCACCGACTGGAATCCGATGGCTGAAACCATCTTCGGATGGCCAAAATCTCAGGCGGTCGGCCGGATGGTGGCGGATACGATCATTCCCCTCCGTTATCGCGAGCGGCACCGCCTGGGCGTCGCCCGCTTCGTCGAGACCGGCAAAGGACCGGTTCTCAACACGCGGACGGAGTTGGAAGCCCTCCACCGTGACGGCCACGAATTTCCCATCGAGCTTTCGATCGGAGCGACGCCATCCGCCCACGGTTTTCTCTTTAGCGCGTTCGCGCGCGACATCACGCAGCGGCGGCGTGCTGAAGAGGCGGTTCGGCGGCTGGCGGCGACCGTAGCCGCCTCAACCGACGCCATCATCACAGCGGATCTCGACGGCTCCATCATTGCCTGGAATACGGGCGCGGAGCGGATGTACGGCTACCGCGCGTCGGACACCATTGGTCGGAAGCTGTCGGTCATCGTGCCGGACGAGCGGGCGAGCGAGCTGAGGGCGGCACTCGATCGCGTGAACAAGGGTGAGCTTATCGAGCAGCTCGAAACGGTCCGCCGGCGAAAGGACGGCCGCCTGGTCGAAGTTTCCATCAGCCTCGCGCCGCTCACCGATGAACATGGAACCGTAATCGCGACCACCGGCATCGCGCGCGACATGAGCACCGCGAAACAAGCCGCGCTCGAGCTCCGAGCCAGTGAAGAGCGCTATCGGCGGATCGTCGAGACCGCCTTCGAAGGCGTCTGGATCATCGACAGCAAGAACCAGACGACGTTTGTCAATCACCGCATGGCCGACATGCTCGGTTACGCGCCCGAAGAGATGCTGGGAAAACCGGTCCTCGCCTTCATGGACCCGGATGCCCAGGCAGCATTCGCTGCGAATCGCGACCGCCGGCAGCAGGAACGCCAGGCCGAGCACGAGTTCCGCTTCCGCCGAAAGGATGGGTCGGAACTATGGGTGCTGCTCGAAGCCAGTCCCGATCTGGACGAGGCCGGCAATTACGTTGGATCCCTCGCCATGATCACCGATGTCACCGAGCGCCGCCGCGTCCAGAAAGCGCTCGAGTACCAGGCTCTCCACGATGCGCTCACCGGGTTACCGAACCGGGTGCAGCTGACCAACCGGTTGGGGCAGGCGATCGAGTCGGCCCGGGCCGCGCGCGAACAGGTTGCCGTGCTCATTCTGGACCTCGACCACTTCAAGGAAGTCAACGAGACCTTCGGTCACCAGGCCGGTGATCGCCTTCTGGAACAGGTCGGTCCGCGCCTTCGCTCCGAGATTCGCCCTGAGGATGTGGTCGCCCGGCTCGGCGGCGACGAGTTCGCGGTCCTGCTGGCGAAAACCGATGCCACCGCGGCGACGCTGACGGCCGCGCGACTTCTCGAAGTCCTCGAGCGTCCCTTCGAGGTGGAGGGCCAGCACCTCGACGTCGCCGTCAGTATCGGCATCGCGATGTCACCGGATGACGGCGACGACCCGGACACGCTGCTACGCCGCGCCGACATCGCGCTGTTCGTCGCCAAGCAGCCGCGAGGGGCCTTCGTCCGGTACGCGCCCGAGCACGAACGGCAGGGGGCCAGCCGTCTCGCGCTGATGGCCGAGTTGCGCGAGGCGCTGCAGCGCGACAGCGAGCTCTTCCTTCAGTTCCAGCCGCTGGTGAGACTCCGCGATCGGAGCCTCGCCGGCGTCGAGGCGCTGGTGCGGTGGCGGCACCCCCAGCGCGGTCTGGTGCCGCCGATGGAGTTTGTGCCCTTCGCCGAGAAGACACGGTTGATCAAGCCGCTGACGAGGTGGGTGCTGGTTTCGGCGTTGCAACAGTCGGTTGCCTGGCAACGGGCCGGCCACCGCATCCCGGTGTCGGTGAATATTTCGATGCGCGACCTGGTCGACCCCGAGTTTCCGGACACGATCGCCTCGCTCGTCCGTGCCGCGCAGGCGCCGCCATCCTTGCTCGTGCTCGAGATCACGGAGAGCCTGATCATGACCGAGCCCGAGCGGGCCATCAAGACGCTCGCACAACTGCGCGAGCTCGGGGTGCGCCTCGCGGTCGATGACTTCGGCACCGGCTATTCCTCGCTGGCGTATCTTCACCGGCTGCCAATCAACGAGCTCAAGATCGACAAGTCCTTCGTGGCGGCGATGGCCGGGGAAGCGAGCCGGGCCAATATCGTGCGAGCCTCGGTCGAGCTGGGTCACAGCCTCCAGCTGGAGAGCGTCGCCGAAGGTGTGGAGGATGCCCGCACCTGGGACCTGCTGGGCGCGCTCGGCTGCGACCTCGCCCAGGGCTACTTCATCAGTCGGCCGATGGTCGCCGACCAGGTGCTTCCCTGGCTCTCGAAGTGGGAGAACCGTTCGGGAGCTGCAGACAAGGCCGCCTGAGGGCCGATTTAGCGCATAAGAAGCCGCAAAAGGCCACAAATGGCGAAACGGCCAGTGCGGACTATTGGGAAAGGTTATAGCGCCGCCGTAGCGACTAACGAAACACTAGACGAAGGGTGGGTGAATACCGCACCATATGGGTACAAAACCCGGGTGACAAAGGTTAAGGCGCGGGTCCAAGTCGATCCGCTGGTATTGAGCGCGGAAGCGCTGATCCTCAAGGGGAAGGATCAAGGCTACCTCGCCCCTGACGACGTGATGAAGGCGTTCCCCTCGATCGAGGGTAATGCCGACGGCTTCGTTCGTGTGGTTACCGTCTTCCAGGAGATGGGGATCTCGGTCACCGCCGACGGCGAGGCCGAGCAGGACGCCGACGAGGAGGAAACCCTCACCGAGGTCGAAGTGGTCTCTTCGGTGGCCCTCGACGACCCGGTCCGGATGTACCTGAAGGAGATCGGCCGCGTCAACCTGCTCACCGCCAAGCAGGAAGTCGAGCTGGCCAAGGAGATGGAGGCCGGCTCCGAGGAGGCGCGCCATCACCTGACCGAGGCGAACCTCCGTTTGGTGGTTTCTGTCGCCAAGAAGTACCTCAACCGCGGGCTGTCGTTCCTCGACTTGATCCAGGAA
>VBFR01000024.1 GCA_005889345.1 Chloroflexota bacterium | reverse complement strand
GGTGGATCCGCCAGGCGATCACTCGCGCCATCGCGGACCAGGCGCGCACGATCCGCATCCCGGTCCATATGGTCGATACCCTCAACCAGCTGGCGCGCGTGTCGCGGGCGCTGCTCGAGCAGCTCGGCCGCGAGCCCACTGAAGAGGAGCTCGCCTACGGCATGGGCATCACAGTCGACAAGGTCCAGGAGCTGAAGAAGATCTCGCAGCAGCCGGTGTCCCTCGAGTCGCCGATCGGCGAGGAAGAGGATTCGCACCTGGGCGACTTCGTCGAAGATAAGCAAGCCATCGCGCCCCTCGAGGCGGCCAGCGAGGCTATGTTCCGCAACGAGGTCGAGGACATCCTCGCCACGCTTCGCCCGCGCGAGCGCCGGGTGGTTCAGCTGCGCTTCGGCCTGGTCGACGACGAGCCGCGTACCCTCGAGGAGGTCGGTC
>VBFR01000023.1 GCA_005889345.1 Chloroflexota bacterium | reverse complement strand
CCGAGATGGCGACCGGGGCACCGAAACCCGCAATGCCCTCCATCAGGGCGCCGAAGCAAAACGCTACCAGCAGGGCCTGCACCCGCCGGTCGCCGGTCAGCCGGGTCAATGAGCGACGGATCACGTCGAAGTCGCCACTGGCAATCGTCAGGTTGTGAAAGAAGACCGCGTTCAGCACGATCCAGCTGATCGGCCACAACCCGTTGGCCATGCCCTCGGTGGTCGCCGAGACGTCGAGCCCGAGCGGCATCTTCCAGACCAGTGCCGCGAGGATGGCCGCGGACAGCATGGCGGTCAAGGCCGACAACCAGGCCGGCTGGCGAAGGATCGCCAGCATCACGAATAGGAGATACAGCGGAATTCCGGCGACGATCGCCGAGAGAAGAATGCTGTCGCCGAGCGGCTGGTAGCCCTGATGAAACGCGAGGATCGCGATGGCCCCACTCATAACGAGGAAACCTCCCTTCCTTGCGGCATTCGAAGCTGCTGACAGGCGCTCCCGTAAGCGTTACACACCGGGGGCCCAAAACGCCACAATTGGCGGCATGGCCGATTCGATCGTGGACAAAAAGACCCGGCCGGCCGCCCCCCTGAAGCTGGATGACTTCGAGCCAGCCGCCCGGGCGGTCCTTCCCCGGGGAATCTACGACTACATCGCCGGTGGCTCCGAGGACGAGGCCGCGCTGCGGGGTAACCGTGAGGCGTTTGCCCGGTACCGCTTCCGATTCAAGATCCTGGCGTCGACCGACAAGACGGAGCTGGGCAACGAGCTGTTCGGACAGCGCTTCCGGATGCCCGTCCACCTGGCGCCCACTGCCATCCAGCGGATGGCCCATCCCGACGGCGAGCTGGGCGCCTACCGGGCGGCATCGGGGGCGGGCATCGCCTACGCGCTCAGCACCCTATCCAGCGCGGCCATCGAAGAGGTTGCCGCGGCCGCAACCGGACCTCGATGGTTCCAGCTCTACATGCACGCCGACCGCGCAGTGAGCGCGAGCTTCGTGGAGCGCGCCGTTGACGCCGGCTACTCGGCCATCCTGCTGACGGTGGACCTCCCCAGAACCGGACGGCGCGAGCGGGACATCCGCAACGCGTTCAGCCTGCCCGAGGGGCTTCGCTACGCCAATCTCGACGCCCGGCGGCAAGGCGACACCGCTGAAGGCCCCGATCCGTTCGCGCAGAATGTGAACGCGCAGACGAATCCGGGCCTCGGCTGGGCCGATCTCGAGTGGCTCGTCGCAAAAACCTCGCTTCCGGTGATCGTCAAGGGTGTCGTTCGAGGCGACGACGCCCGCCACGCAGTCGAGGTGGGCGCTCGTGGCTTGATCGTGAGCAACCACGGTGGCCGTCAGCTGGACTATGCGATTGCCAGCCTCGACGCGCTACCTGAAGTCGTCCAGGCGGTGGGACGCGACGTTCCAGTTCTCATGGACGGCGGCATCCGGCGCGGAACTGACGTCCTGAAAGCTCTCTGCCTCGGTGCCCAGGGGGTGCTCATCGGGCGACCGTTTCTCTACGCGCTCGCTGTCGGCGGCGCCGCCGCGGTCACCCAGATGCTAGCGATGCTGCGCCAGGAAATCGAGCTGTCGATGAGCCTCCTCGGCGTCCGCCGCCTCAGCGAGTTGAGTGAGGACCTGCTGACGCGGGTTTAGGCGCCGGCCGCCGACTTTTCGCGGGCGATGGTATCGAGCAGGGGCTGAATCGTTTTTGCCTGCCAGGCCGCCGCGCCATTCTGGGCTTGTGCGTAGCTCGCGACGAGCTGGGCCCGCGCCGTATCCAGGCTGCGATTGGCAACCTGGGCTTGCTGGGTCTGGCCGGCCGCCGATGCCAGGCTGACCTGCTTGGCGCTGCTGGCGACCGCTTGCATGGCGTCGATCCACTTGCTCCAGAGCGGGTCGAGGAGTGCCTCAGGGTCTGCGGCTGGCACCTGCTGCGTCGTGAGATCGGTCGACAGCGCCGACGCGGTGCGCGCCGCATCGGTCCACTGCCGGGCGTTCAGGCTCGGATAGAGGCTGCCGGGTATGGTCTGGGCGTCCTGGTTGAGGTGCTGCGCCACCGAGAGTTGGAGGGTGGCTCCGTGCGTCAGCTTGATCGTCGCCTGCAGAGCCTTGTCGAGGTGCTGCAGGGCGGGACGGTCCGTGGCGATGAACGAGGGCGAGTGAAACTGGAACGGGAGGCCGTCCGCCTGCGCCATGTAGCTTTGCGCCGCCTGGACATGGCTGAGCGCGTCGTCTGCTGACTTCTCCGTGGCCTTCGCCAGCGCCAGGTCTTTACTCAGCTGGTCGGGCGAAAGGCCAAGACCGCTCTTCGCCGAGATCTCGGCCCAGAGGGAGGTTACTGCGGTGCTCGTGTCCGCCGCGCCCGCGCGCGCCTGCCCGAGCTCACTGGATTCTGATTGCGCCAGCTGCGCCACCCGCTGGGGCAGCACCACTTCCAAGAAGGCGCCGATAGCGCCTGCCGCGAGCACGAGCACGAGGACGGCAAAGATCCGGGTTGCCCACGACACCCGGCGCGCCGGCCTGAACACGAGACGCGGGGACGCCGGTCTAGGGAGGGCCACGAAGACGTAACGCGGGCCGCAACCCTCCTCTTGCCATCCCATGCCAGCGCCGCCTGACCGATCTGTGACGGTCCTGAAACCCTTTTGGAACCCTGTGCTAGAGTGAATTTCCCAAACGAAATGGCGTACATCATCACGGAGACCTGCGTCGATCTCAAGGACAAATCCTGTGTCGACGTCTGTCCGGTCGACTGCATTATCGAGGCTGGAGCCGAGGACCGGATGCTCTATATCAACCCGGACGAGTGCATCGACTGTGGCGCATGCGTCGACCCTTGCCCAGTGGCGGCGATCTATCCAGAGGACGAGGTCCCACCCGAACAGAAGAAATTCATCGCCTGGAATTTCGACTACTTCAAGAGCGATACCGACAAGGCTCGCGTGCGTGCCGAGATCAACTCGGCCTACCCGGAGAAGCGAAAGACCGAGGTCTAAGCTGGCGGCGATCCGCCGTCAAGCCCGGGACGCGGGGCGGTCGCGCGACGGATGAGCCTGGCGGGTAGCTCGATGACGCGTCGCGGCGGACCCAGCCAGCGCTTCAGGACCGCGAGTACCTGGGGTGATGGCGCCGTGGCCGCGGTCCCTTCGGTCTCGAAGAGAATGTCGGCGATGGCCTCGGCAGGACCCGCCGGCTTCTGGGTGCGGCTCAGCTCGAGCCATCGTGCCGTGACCCAGAGGTAGAGGTCGGCTTCCGTCCTGCCGGGGAAGTGCGACAGGATGTCGTACTCACGGATGAGGTCGGCGATCGGCTTGTAGACGTTGTCGTACCAGCTCGCACTGGCCTCGGCGACAGCGACCTCGCGGTATTGCTGCAGTCCCATGAAGTAGCGGTGCCCGAGGATGTCCTCGAAAATTCGGTCGTAGCGGCCTAGCCGGCTGACAGCGATCGAGGCCTGCGGTCGTACCCGGTCCAGCTGGCTTCGCTCCAGGAAGTCGACATATTCCTTGGCCTGGAGCAGGGCCGCAGCGTTCATGTCACCGGTTAATGGTGCCCGCGTTTTCACCTCGATGACCTTCGCCGGGATCGTCGCCCATCGCAGGCGGCGGGCAACGGATACGCGGTGGTGCCCATCCTTGACGAAGTAGACGTCCCCCAGGTGGTACACCTCGATCGGGGGCACCGCCTCCCCACGACGCATCGCCGCATCGAGTTGCTCCCAGCGCTTTCGCATCTGGGGCTTTACCGGGAGAAAGGAGGCGTCGAAGTCGTTCGGGCGTCCGACCGAGCCGCGGATGTCGGCGATCGGAACGTCCTTGAGCCCGCGGTAGGACTGACCTTCGAGCCGGGCGGCGCGCCGTACCTCGTCGAAAGAGAGCAAGGGCCTGGTATCGCCACGGAGCACCGAGCCGGCGTCACGGAGGAACGCCTGGATCCGTGCCGTCTCGAAATCGGCCCGGGCCCTCAACTGTTTCATCGGCTGGCGATCTCGATCACCCGATGACCGACGACGTTGATCACGCGGGTGTCACCGAGCTGGGCCTCGCGCACGATCTCGCGTCCGTAGGGATGGACATGGCCGTGCAGGAGGAATCGCGGTCGCATCCATTCGACGGCGCGGCGTACAGCTTTGAGCCCGCGGTGCGGCGCATCGGCGCCTTCATTGACGCCGGCCGGCGGGCCGTGGGTGACCAGGATATCGAGGCGCCGTGTCCCAAGCCGGACGCGCAAGGCCAGCACCTTGGCCATCATCTGGCGCTCGGTGTACTGATGCGCACCGTCGCTGTACCGAATGGAGCCTTCGAGACCGGCGATCAGCAGACCCTTCTCCCGCACGATGCGCCCGTCGATCTCGGCGGCGGCGGGGTAGTCCCCCTGCCGGCCCGGCAGGTCGTGGTTGCCCCGTACGAAGAGCAGGGGGGCCGAGTAGACCGTGGAGAGCACGTCGAGGTAGTCAGACGGCAAGTCGCCGCAGCCGATCACCAGGTCGATGTGACGCTGGGCCGCCACGGTGCGCTCGTCGACCAGCTGGGGTTCGACCTCATCGCTGACGGCGAGCAGGCGCACCTCCACCGGCAGCCGCGGAGTGCGAGCCGCTACGCCAGCTCGGCGAAAAGCGGCGCGACGTCGCGCTGGTACAAAGGCAGGTCGACCAGCGGATGATCTTTGAGCGCCGGGACCTTCACGGCCAGCTGCTCGTCGTAGGTCGGCAGCGCGATGGAGTAGAAGACGCCCACCGCCAGGCTGTCGCCGGTCTCATAGGAAGCGCGCAGCGCCAGCCCTTTCTTCTCCACGATCTCGTCGATGCTCGTCGGATCCTTCACGACGGGATCCCACTCCGGGTCGGCGTCGAGCTTTCGAATCCTGGCCCGACCGATGTCCTCGCCCGCGTACCACTCCTTGGTGCGCAGGTCGTTGTAGACGGGACAGGTCTGAAAGACGTCCAGGAAAGAGGTCCCCTTGTGATTGATCGCCTGGACCATCAGCGAGACCAGCGTTTTCACGTCGAGGGCATAGCCGCGTCCGATCCAGGTGTACCCCGCGCCGAGCGCAAGGGCGATCGGATTGACGCCTTCCTGGATCGAGGCCTCCGGCATCGACTTCGTCTTCAACCCTTTGGCCAGCGTTGGCGAGGCCTGTCCTTTGGTCAGGCCGTAAACGCCATTGTTGAAGACGATGTAGGTCATGTCGACGTTGCGGCGGCCACTGTTCACGAAGTAGCCGGCGCCGATCCCGTACCCGTCTCCGTCGCCGCCCACGGCGACCACGGTCAACTGGTTGTTGGCGAGCTTGGCACCGGTCGCCACCGGCAGCGCGCGGCCATGGAGCGTGTGCAGCCCGTAAGTGTCGATGTAGTGCGGCGTCTTGCCGGAGCAGCCGATGCCGGAGATCATCGCGACGCGGTAGGGCGGGATCTGCAGCTGAAAGAGCGCCTGCTGGATGGAGCTCAGGATGCCGAAGTCGCCGCACCCTGGACACCAGTCGACGTGGACCTCGGTCTTGTACTGCTGCAGCGCGAACTTCTTGGGGGCGGCGGCGGCCGCGGCCTCAGGCATGGGACACCATGACCTCCTTCTTCTGTTCGGAGAGCGCCGACCGCACACCCTCGACGATCTCGTTGCGCGAAAAGGGCCGGCCGTCGTACTTGAGGACGTGGTGGTCGAGCGCCACGCCGGTCTGCTCGGCGATGAGGGCGCCGAGTTGCGCCGAGTAATTGTTCTCGATCAACACGGTGAGACGGGCGTTGCGCAGGATGGCCGCCACCGCATCGGCGGGGAAGGGGCGCATGAGTCGGATCTGCAGGAAGTTGACGGTGCGGCCGTCACTTTCGAGCTCGGCCATGGCGTCGAGGATGGCGCCCTTGGTCGCGCCCCATGCCACCAGCGTCAGATCCGCCTGGCGCGGACCGTGCAGGGTGAACTTTGACGATGCTGGAATCTCGCGGGCGGCGGTCTCGAGCTTCGCCATCCGCTTGCGCATCATGGCGATGCGGTTTTCGATCCCCTCCGTGATGTGACCCTCCGGATCATGTTCGTCGCTCGTGGTGGAGAAGATCCCGCCTGGCATGCCGGGCAGCGTCCGGGGACTGATGCCGTCGGCGGTGAGCGCGTGGCGGCGGTAGCCATCGCCGTCGGCGTCGACCGGTTGATGGATCAGTCCGCGATCGATCCTGAGCTTGCTCATGTCGATGCCGTCGTTGGTGAACATCGATGAGGCCAGGAACTTCTCGAGGAGCACCACGACCGGCATCTGGTAGCGATCCGCCCAGTTGAAGCTCTCGAAGCTATCCACGAAGGCTTCGTCGATGTCGCCGCTGGCGACGACGATGTGCGGAAAGTCACCGTGCGCGGGATGCAGCGCGAACTGCAGGTCCGCCTGCTCGGTGCGGGTGGGCAGGCCCGTGCTCGGTCCGCCGCGCTGCCAGAGGAAGACGACCGGCCCGGGCGCCTCGGTGATGGCGGCAAAGCCGAAGCCTTCCGACATCAGGGCGAAGCCCGGACCTGCGGTCGATGTCGCAGCGCGCACGCCCATGTGCGCCGCACCGATCGCCATGTTGATGCTGGCAATCTCGTCCTCACACTGCACGACGGTGCACTGATACTCGGGGCCTTTCTGCTCCAGGTAGACACTTTCGTCGGTCGCGGGGCTGATCGGGTAGTAGGTCTGCATGCCGAGGCCGGCCTTGAGCTTGGCGATGCCGACCGCCTGGAAGCCTTTGATCAGCATCCGGCTCTTTCGCTGTTCAACCGGGACCGGCAACAGGCGGCGTTCGGGCTTGGCGGCGAAGTGGCTGCGCGCGTAGGCCGCCGCGGCGCGCACCGCCGCGACGTTCAGCTCGGCGGCTTCCGCTTTGCGGCCTTTGAATTCGTTGCGGATCGCCTCGTAGAGCAGCTCCTCGTCATAACCGGAGACCCCGATCGACGCGCCC
>VBFR01000022.1 GCA_005889345.1 Chloroflexota bacterium | reverse complement strand
CCATCAGTTTCTGCAGCTCGGGAACGCGGCGCGGCGCGACACTGACGACGATTCGTCCCTGCGACTCACCGAAATAGGCGGCCTCGCGGCTGACCGGGCCGGCGATACCGGGGCAACGCAGCCCGCGACCAGCGTAGAGGGCGCTTTCCGCCAGCGCGATCAGCAGGCCTCCGTCAGAAACATCGTGGGCGCAGCGTAGCACCCCTCTGCCGATGGAATCGAGCATCGCCGTTTGCAGACGACGCTCTGCCTCGAAGCTCACTATTGGTGGCCGACCTTCGAGGGGCGCGCCCAAGAGTCGCAGATACTCACTTCCGGCGAGCTCCTCGCGCGTTTCGCCCAGGAGAAAGACGATATCGCCGTCGTCCTGGAACCCGGCGGGGCATCGGAGCGACAGGTCATCGAGCAGGCCGACCATCCCGATGACCGGCGTCGGCGGGATGTTTCGTTCGCTGGTCTCGTTATAGAGGCTGACGTTGCCGCTGACGACCGGCAACTCCAGCGCGCGGCGCAAGACGGACACGATGTCGCTTCCGCTGGTGTGCGCGACCAGTTCGGCGAGCACCTCGGTGTCGCTCGAGGTCTTGAAGCGAACGCCATTATGCTCGAGGTCGTCGCGCAGCAACTGCGTGTTCGTGAGGTTGCCGTTGTGGGCGATGGCAATGCTGCCCAGCTGCGGGTGCTCGACGACGATAGGCTGGGCGTTCTCGAGCCGGTTCGATCCGGTCGTCGAGTAGCGCGTGTGACCGAGCGCGAGGTGG
>VBFR01000021.1 GCA_005889345.1 Chloroflexota bacterium | reverse complement strand
GCCTGCATCGGGACGAGATGCTTGGCCATCAGTTTCTGCAGCTCGGGAACGCGGCGCGGCGCGACACTGACGACGATTCGTCCCTGCGACTCACCGAAATAGGCGGCCTCGCGGCTGACCGGGCCGGCGATACCGGGGCAACGCAGCCCGCGACCAGCGTAGAGGGCGCTTTCCGCCAGCGCGATCAGCAGGCCTCCGTCGGAAACATCGTGGGCGCAGCGTAGCACCCCTCTGCCGATGGAATCGAGCATCGCCGTTTGCAGACGACGCTCTGCCTCGAAGCTCACTATTGGTGGCCGACCTTCGAGGGGCGCGCCCAAGAGTCGCAGATACTCACTTCCGGCGAGCTCCTCGCGCGTTTCGCCCAGGAGAAAGACGATATCGCCGTCGTCCTGGAACCCGGCGGGGCATCGAAGCGACAGGTCATCGAGCAGGCCGACCATCCCGATGACCGGCGTCGGCGGGATGTTTCGTTCGCTGGTCTCGTTATAGAGGCTGACGTTGCCGCTGACGACCGGCAACTCCAGCGCGCGGCAGGCATCGGCAAGGCCCCGGACACTCGCCTGCAGCTGGCCGTAGATCTCCGGCCGTTCCGGGTTGCCGAAGTTCAAGCAATTCGTAACCGCGATCGGACGCGCCCCGGTGCAGACGATGTTGCGCGCCGCCTCCGCCACCGCGGCCCTGGTGCCCTCGTACGGGTCCAGTGCGACGTAGCGCGAATTGCCGTCGGTCGTCAGTGCCAGGCCCTTGGTGGTACCGGGCACGCGCAGCAGGGCGGCGTCGAAACCCGGGCCGACGACCGTGTTGTCCTGCACCTGGTGATCGTAGGTGCGGTAAATGGGGCGGCGGCTTCGCAGGTTCGGGCTGGCGATCAAGTCCAGCAGGATGGCTTCCGGTTCCTCGATCAGCGGCATGACCGGCGCCGGTCGCGTCTCCGCAAAGGCGGCCGCCGGTGTGCGGAGCGGAACGCCGTCGACCAGTGCCGTCAACGGCAGATCCGCGACCACGGTGCCATGTTCGCGCACCCGCATCCGTCCCGTGCTCGTGATCGTCCCGATTCGATCCGCGTGCAGCTCGAAGTGATCGAAGACCTCGCGGGCCGATGCCTCCGCGTCCGGCCGCACGACGACCAGCATTCGTTCCTGCGACTCGGACAGCATGACGTCGTAGGCGGACATGCCCTGTTCCCGGCGGCTCACCCGGTCGACGTCGATCTCGATGCCGCGTCCGCCGCGATGGGCCAGCTCGCCGGCCGCGCTCGTCAGACCGGCCGCACCCAGGTCCTGGATGGCGGTGACACCCTCCAGCTCGTTGAGCTGCAGGCACGCTTCGCAGAGCAGCTTCTCGAGAAATGGGTTGCCGACCTGGACGGCGGGACGGCGCTCTGCCGACCGCTCGTCCATTTCCACCGAGGCAAAGGTCGCGCCGTGAATCCCATCACGCCCGGTGTCGGCACCAACGAGGAGCACGACGTCACCGGCGTGGTCGGCCCGGGCGCGGCGCAGCCGCTCGTGACGAACCAGGCCAACACACATGGCGTTGACGATCGGGTTGTCGGCGTAGCCCTCGTCGAAATACACCTCGCCACCGACCGTTGGACAGCCGAAGCAGTTGCCGTAGCCACCGATACCGGCGACAACGCCATGAAAGAGGTGACGGGCGCGTCCGGAATCGAGCGGACCGAAACGCAGCGCGTCGAGGATGGCGATCGGCCGTGCTCCCATCGCGAAGACGTCGCGCAGGATCCCGCCGACTCCGGTGGCCGCCCCCTGGTAGGGCTCGATGGCGGAGGGATGATTGTGTGACTCGATCTTGAAGACGACGGCCAGCCCATCGCCGATATCGACGGCGCCGGCATTCTCGCCGGGTCCCTGGAGAACGTGCGGCCCCTCGGTCGGCAGCTGGCGCAGTAACGCCTTGGAGGTCTTGTAGGCGCAATGCTCGCTCCAGAGCGCGCCGAAGATGCCGATCTCCAGGTCATTCGGTTCCCGCCCGATGGCCAGGACGATGGCGCGGTACTCGTCCTCGTTGAGCGCCACGGCTGCCAGCGTGGAGCGGTCGATAACGGCCGCCATCAAACCGCCACCCGGGTCAGGGCGTGGATCGCGGAGCGAAACAGGATCAACCCATCGTCGCCGCCGAGCAGGGGCTCGCACGCTCGTTCCGGATGCGGCATCAAGCCGACGACGTTGCCGTGCGCATTCGAAATCCCGGCGATGTTCCGCGCGGAACCGTTGGGGTTCGAATCCGCGGTCACCCGCCCATCCGGCGCGCAGTAGCGAAACACGACCTGCCCATTGCGTTCGAGCGCATCCAGGGTTTGTGGATCGGCGAAGAAGTTGCCCTCGCCGTGTGAGATCGGGATCCGGAGCACCTGTCCGGGACGGCAGTCGAGGGTGAAGGCGGAGTTGCTCTGCTCGACGCGCAGCTGCACCCATTCACAGCGAAACTCGCAGGAGGCGTTCCGCAGCAGCGCTCCGGGCAACAGGCGGGCCTCCTGGAGGATCTGAAAGCCGTTGCAGATGCCGAGCACCAGCCCACCGCGGTTCGCGAAATCGGCGACCGCCTCCATCACCGGCGCGAAGCGGGCGATGGCGCCGCAGCGCAAGTAGTCACCGTAAGAGAAGCCGCCGGGGAGGATGACCAGGTCGAGGCCGTCCACATTTTGTTCGCGATGATCGACGTAGCGCACCGGTTCCTGCAGGACGTCGAGAACCGCATGGGCGCAGTCCCGGTCACTCCAGGTGCCGGGGAAGACCACGATCCCAGTCCTCAAGCGGAGACGTCCCCAGCGGCGACCGGCTCGGCAACCGGCTCAAGCTCGATCCGGTAATCCTCGATGACGGCGTTGGCGAGGAGCTGCCTGGCCATGGCGTCGATGCGCGCGCGGGCCTGGGTGGCATCGGACTCCTCGAGCGACAGCACCAGGTACTTGCCGGCGCGAACATCGGTCACCGAGTCGAAACCCAGCGCGTGCAGCCCGCCCCTGATGGTGAGGCCGGCGGGGTCGTTGACGACGGGCTTGAGCGTGACAAAGACTTCCGCGCGATATTTCATACGCGCCCCCGAGCGTAGGAAACGCTGAAACGGCGCAACGCCTCGAGATAGCGGGCGCTGGTTCCCGCCACTACCTCGTCAGGGAGCGGCGGCGCGGGCGGTTGCTTGTTCCAGCCCAGCTGTTCCAGGTAATCACGGAGGTACTGCTTGTCGAAGGAGGCCTGGGGACCGCCCGGCCGGTACTGCTCGAGGTCCCAGAAGCGCGAAGAATCCGGCGTCATCACCTCGTCGATCAGGATCACCTCGGAGTCGTGCCAGCCGAATTCGAACTTCGTGTCGGCAAGAATCAGCCCGCGCTCCAGCGCCCGCTCGGCACCAAACCGGTAGAGCGAGAGGCTGAGCCCTTCGAGCGTTTGCGCCAGCTCGCGGCCGGCACGCTTCGCCAGCTCGGCGCGAGAGATGTTCTCATCGTGGCCGGTCATCGCTTTGGTCGCTGGAGTGAAGATCGGTTCGGGCAAGCGATCGCTCTCCCGGAGCCCTGGTGGCAGCCCTTCGCCCGCGATCGAGCCGGTGCGCTGGTAGTCCTTCCATCCCGAGCCCGAGATGTAGCCGCGAACCACGCACTCGAACATCACGGGCTTCGCCGTCATGACGCGCATGCTGCGCTGCTCGAGGTCCGGCTGCCCCTGAAGCAGTTCGCTCGGGATCGATTGGTCAGGCGCCAGGTGATTGCGGACAAGGCCGCTGGTCTCCTTGAACCAGGAAGCGGACAACTGATTCAGGACGCGGCCCTTGTCGGGGATCGGGGTGGGGAGCACGACGTCGAATGCGGAGATCCGATCGGTTGACACCATCAGAAGCTCGCGATCGGTCAGCCGGTAGGTATCACGCACCTTGCCCCGGGAGTGGAGCGGGAGTGGCAGCGATGTGGTCAGGATGGCGGTCACGTACGGGCCTCCGCGGGGGCCTTCTCGAGCCCGAGTCGCTCGAATGTCACATCGAGGTGGCGCAGGTAGAAGGCCGGGTCGAAGAGCTCCGCCAGCTCCTCGGCGGTGAGCCGCTCGCGCACCTCCGGGGTCTGCCCGACGACGGCCTTGAAGTCCTGTCCCCCATCGAGCGCACTGAGCGCCGCCCGTTGGACCACACGGTAGGCATCCTGCCGGGACATGCCCTTCTGCACCAGCGCCAGCAGCACCCGCTGCGAGAACACCACACCGCCGCTGCGGTAGAGGTTGGCGCGCATCCGCTCGCGGTCGATCGTCAGTCCCTCCAGGATCTCGGACATCAGCTGCAGCATGTAATCGAGCAGCGTGCAGGCGTCCGGGAAGATGATCCGCTCGGCCGAGGAGTGGCTGATGTCGCGCTCATGCCAGAGCGCCTGGTTTTCCAGCGAGGTCTGGGCGTAGCCGCGCACCACGCGAGCGAGGCCGCAGATCCGCTCACTCAGCACCGGGTTTCGCTTGTGCGGCATCGCCGAGGAGCCCTTCTGCTCGGCGCCGAATGGCTCGCGCACTTCCGAGACCTCACTCCGCTGCAGGTGCCGGATGTCGGTGGCGAATTTTTCCAGGCCACCGGCCAGCACCGCCAGCGTGGTGAGGTAGGCCGCGTGGCGATCGCGGGCGATCACCTGGGTGGTGACCGGCGCCACGCGCAGGCCCAGCTTCTTCAGCGACGACTCCTCGACGCGCGGTTCGACCGTGGCGTGGGTGCCAACCGCACCCGAAAGCTTGCCGACCCGGATATCCTCGCGGGTGGTGACCAGGCGCTGCCGGTCGCGGTCGAGTTCATCCAACCAGCCGGCAAGGACGAAGCCGAAGCTCACCGGCTCGGCGTGAATGCCATGGGTGCGGCCCGCCATCAGGGTGTCGCGCTCCTCGATCGCCCGGCGACGAATGACCGACGACAGCCGGTCGACATCCTTTAGAAGGATGTCCGCGGCCTGCACCAGCTGCAGCGCCAGCGCCGTATCGAGAACGTCCGAAGAGGTCAGGCCGCGATGAAGGTAGCGAGCGTCCTCGGCGCCAATCGAGTCGGCCAGAGAATCCAGGAAGGCGACCACGTCGTGCCCCACCCGCTCCTCCAACCGCGCGATATGCTCGGGATCGACACGGGCCTGGCGAAGACGCTCCAGCACCGATTGCGGGATCTCGCCCAGGTCCGCCCAGCCCTCGCAGACGGTGAGCTCGATCCGCAGCCATAGCTCGTAGCGCTGCTCTGGAGAGAAGATCTCGCTCATCTCCGGGTGAGCGTACCGGGGGATCAATCGGCGGCTGGTCTCCTTTGGGGTGGCGGGCCGTCGGTGACGGGCTGATTATAACGGCCGTCGCCGCCCGCGAAACGGGTTTCCGTAACCTCCTGCACCGCTGGCGACTTTTGATCTGACGGGGAGTTGCTGGTAAATTGGCGCAACACGTAACCAAGAGGGGCGGCCTCCCGTTCAATCTCCAGCGGGCGCCCTGTGGGGTGCCCTGATGCCGGATTTTGAAGAGCGGGAACTCGTTGAGCGCGCGAAGGAAGACCCCGATGCCTTCGGGGCTCTTTACGATCGCTACTTCCCGCAGATTTATCGCTTTGCGTATTCCAGAGTTCGTGACCAGTCCCTGGCAGAGGATGTGACGTCCGAGGTGTTTTTCAAAGCGCTGAGAAATATCAAGCGGTACACCTACTCCGGCCATCCCTTCTCCTCCTGGCTCTACCAGATCACGCTGAACGCGATCGCAGACCACTACCGCGGTCAGCACGGCGAGCTGGAGCTCGAGGAAGGCGCCAGTCTGCCCAGCGGCGCCCCCAACGTGGATGACGAGGTCGTCCGCCGCGATCGCAGCCGCCGCGTCTGGTCGGCGATCGATCAGCTGCCCCGCCACCAGCGTGCGGCGATGGTGCTGAAGTTCGGCGAGGACAAGAAGATCGAGGAGATCGCCCAGATCATGGGCAAGAGCGCGGGGGCGGTCAAGCTCCTGCTCCATCGCGCCGTCGAACGGCTTCGCCGCGAGCTGCCGCCCGAGTTCGAGGCTGGACTGACATGATGAACGATCCCGAGCTCGACGAGCTCTTCCAGGACCCGGCGCATCGCGAGGTCGTGGACCTGCTGAAGCTGTCGCGGCCGGCCGCGCCGCCGCTGGATCCGAACTTCCGCACCTACCTGCGGACCAAGCTGATGACGGAAGCCCAGCGGACCCTCCAGCCGCAGGCGGCCCGGCGCGGGTTCCGCTTCAACTTGAGCCCGAAGGCACTGGCGCCGGCCATGGCCGCGGTGGCGGCTGCCTTTCTGGTCGTACTCGGCATCCAGATCTACCTCCAGAACCAGTCGACCTCGGGTATGGTCGCGGCCGATCTCTCGCATCTGCAGAACAAGACGAACGTCGCCACCGCCGAGGCGATCGTGATCCCATTCAGCGGTCCCATCGACAAGAACGCCATCGCCGACACGGTGGTCATCGAGCCGGCGACCTCGGTCACGAAGCAGTGGGTGGGCCAGAACCTGGTGATCATCCCCGATCACCCACTCGCTCCCAACACGACCTATACCGTGAGCCTAAAGCCGCGGGCCGTCCCGCCAACCCCCAACCCGGCTAACCCAAGCAGCACGCCCCGGCCGGAGCCGGCGCCAACGCCGGTGGTGGTCCACTTCACGACCGTCAAGGGGCCCGTCGCACCCGTCATCCCGCCCTCCTACCTGAGCGCCAATCTGAGTTTTGGCCAGGCGAGCCGCTTGGCGGACGCCGGCACCGTGTTCAACGGGGCCTGGACGCCCAATGGCCAGCTCCTCGTCACCCGGCCAACGGGTCAGCCCGGCCCTGGGTCATCGGCAAGCCCCGCCGCAACCGCCACCGTGTCGGGCGCCGCGGCGCCGGCGACCACCGACATCTGGCTGATGAGCACCCCGAACGCGCCTGTCCGTCTCGTCGTTCCCGGCGGGAGCTTCCCGGCGGCGGCGCCGTCCGGCGGCGTGTTTGCCGCCTGGCAGGTGACCTCGAGCAACCAGGCCAATTTGGGGATCTGGGACCTGCAGGGGAACTCGCAGGGAACGATCGCGACTCTCGACAGTGTCCCCGATCGCGCGCCGGTCTGGATCGGGAGCGACCGCATCGCTTATATCAACCAGGGCCGTCTCGTCATCGTTGACGTGCACGGCGGGCACGTCAACGGGCGCGCCATCCGGATGCAGCGCGGCAGCCTGGCCGGGTCCAGCGTGAGCCCACTGCTGGCGTTCGAGTCCGTCGATGGGTCCTTTGTCATGGACGTGGCGTCGGGATCGCTGAGCTCATTGCCGGCGGGCGCGACCGGGTTTGCCTGGTCGCCAAAGGGCGATCTGGCCTTTGTCGTGCCGCAACCGTCCGGCAGCTTTCTCTACGGCGCGACCGGCGGAAAGAACGCCCAGCGGATCGCGACCAGTCCGAGCGGCCAAACCTGGTCGGATTTGAACTGGGCTCCGGACGGGGCCTCGCTGATGCTCGCCGGCAAACCGGTCGGGGCGAGCAGTTCCGCCTCGAGACTGATGCTGATCAATGCCGATGGCAGCGGGCTGCGCGACTTTGGCTCCCGTGAGGAGTATTCGAACCCCCAGTGGTCATCCCACGGCGACATGGTGTTGTTCACGCGGCAGGATGATGCCGGTGGCCGGGCGTTCTGGACCGCGAGCACCGCCCCCTCGGAATCCGACGCCGCGCAGAAGCAGGCGATAGCTGAAGTCGAAAGGTTCATGCAAGCACGCCTGCAGGGCGACGGCGCGACGGCGCGCCAGAGCCTCGATGCCGCCGGACTGAGCGCGTACCAGGGCGGCGCGTCGTCGCTGCTCAGCCCCGCGGGCA